>DATGCY010000249.1:0-6952 GCA_035311385.1 Candidatus Methylomirabilota bacterium | reverse complement strand
GATGTGGAGACCACCATCGTGCCCCAGCTCCTCGCGGAGATCGACGGGGTCGAGCACCTACGCAACGTCATCGTGGTGGGCGCCTCCAACCGCCAGGACCTCATCGACCCGGCCATCCTCCGTCCCGGACGGCTCGACGTGAAGGTCAAAATCGAGCGGCCGGACGCCGTCGCCGCGGTGGACATCTTCAAGAAGTACCTGACGGTGGATCTTCCCATCCACGAGTCCGAGCTGAGCCAGAATAGCGGTGACACTCAGGCCGCCCTCGACCGCATGATCGCCGCCGCCGTGGAGGAGATGTACAACTTGGGCGAGGAGAACCGTTTCCTCGAGGTGACGTACGCCAACGGCGACAAGGAGGTCCTGTACTTCAAGGACTTCTCCTCGGGGGCCATGATCGAGTCGGTGGTTCGACGGGCCAAGAAGCTGGCCCTGAAGCGCTACATCCAGACGAGCGAGAAGGGCATCAATCTCGACGACGTCATGAGTGCCGTGCGCGAAGAGTTCAAGGAGAACGAGGATCTGCCCAACACTACCAACCCGGACGATTGGGCCAAGATCGCCGGCAAGAAGGGCGAGCGCATCGTCTACGTCAAGCCCCTGATGGGCGAGATGAAGGAAAAGCAGAGGGCCGTCGAGCGGGTCATCAACACCGGCCAGTATCTGTAAGCGTCCCGGCGGGAGGGAGCGTAGAGGCGCCCTCCCGCCGTTTGTTTCCCTCACGACCAGCTGTTCCGGGGGCACCATGGCGATTCCGAAGGTGATGGGTATCGAAACCGAGTACGGGATCACCGTCAAGAACCAGCCCGACTTCAACCCGATCCTGTCGTCGCTCCTCCTCATCAATTCTTACGAGACGTACCGCTCCTCCCGCATCCGCTGGGACTACGAGGCGGAGAGCCCCCTGCGAGACGCGCGGGGCTTCGAGTACATGGAGGAGAAGGAGACGCCCTCCAAGGAGGAGTCGCGCCTCATCAACCTGATCCTCTCCAACGGGGCACGCTTCTACGTCGACCACGCGCATCCCGAGTATTCCTCGCCCGAGACCACCAATCCGCGAGACTGCGTGATTTGGGATCGCGCGGGGGAGCGGATCCTCGATCTCGCGCGTACCCGAGCCGAGGCGGTGTCACCCCCTGAGCAGCGTATCCTCATCTACAAGAACAACACCGACTCCAAGGGCAACTCCTACGGCACCCACGAGAACTACCTCATGGACCGCAAGGTGCCCTTCGCGCGCATCGTGCAATACCTCATGCCCTTCTTCGCGAGCCGGCAGATCTTCACGGGGTCGGGCAAGGTCGGGGCGGAAAACAATACCGAGCATTGCGACTACCAGATCTCGCAGCGCGCGGACTTCCTGGAGACGGAGGTGGGGCTGGAGACCATGCACAGCCGCCCCATCATCAACACGCGCGACGAGCCCCATGCGGATCCTGAGAAATATAGGCGGCTGCATGTGATCGTGGGCGACGCCAACATGAGCGAGGTGGCCAACTACCTCAAATGCGGCACCATGGCCATCGTGCTCAGCATGATCGAGGACGACTTCATCGAGCGCGACCTCTCTCTGGAGAGTCCCGTGCTTGCCTATCGCAAGGTTTCCCGCGACATGACCTGCCGCGAAACCTTCAAGCTCAAGGACGGCCGCTCCCTCAGCGCGGTGGACCTCCAGCGCGAGTTCCTCACCCTGGCCCATGCCTACTACCGCACGCGGGAGCACGAGCCGTGGGTGGACGACGTGATGGCGCGGTGGGGCTCGGTGCTCGACCGCCTCGCCCGCGATCCCATGAGCCTCGACCGCGAACTCGATTGGGTCATCAAGCGGAGCCTCATCGAGAGCTACATGGCCAAGCACGTGCTGGAGTGGTCGGACTCGCGGGTGGCCATGATCGACCTCCAGTACCACGACATCCGGCCGAGCAAGGGGCTCTACTACAAGCTGGAGGAGTCGGATGCCGTCGAGCGCTTGACCTCGGAAGACGAGGTGTCCAAGGCCATCTATGATCCGCCCAAGGACACCCGCGCCTACTTCCGGGGGATGTGCCTCCAGAAATACTCCGAGGAGGTCGTCTCCGCCTCCTGGGACTCGGTGATCTTCGATCTCAAGGAGGGTCCCCTCAAGAAGATCTTCATGCTGGAGCCGCTGCGTGGGACTGAGGCGCACGTGCGCCAGCTCTTCGCCGAATCACCGACCGCCGGCGACCTGCTGCGGAATCTCGGCAAGCCGGCGGGGGACGTGTGACCCTGACGCCTGATCCGAGCTGGCAGAAGGCGTTCTTCGACTACGGAACGTCGAGCTTCGCCGATCTGCTTCGGCAGTCCGCGCCCCATCTTCTCCCCCAGGCCGCGGATCTCCGTCGGGAGGAGAGCGCGGGAGGCCCCAGCGTGCCCCATGGCACCACCGTGCTCGCCCTGCGCTACCGTGACGGCGTGATCATGGCGGGGGACCGCCAGGCCAGCGAGGGCTATCAGGTCGCCTCCCGTCGTATCGACAAGATCTTCAAGTCCGACGACCTGTCGGGGGTGGGCATCGCGGGTGCCGCCGGTCCCGCCATGGAGATGGCCCGGCTCTTCCAGACCGAGCTCGAGCACTACGAGAAGGTGGAAGGCGAGAACCTCTCCCTCGACGGCAAGGCCAACAAGCTCGGCCAGATGATCCGCATGAACCTGCCCATGGCCATGCAGGGGCTGGTGGTGGTGCCCATCTTCGCCGGCTTCGACGAGCGGGCGGGAGTAGGCCGGCTCTTCAAGTACGACGTCACGGGCGGTCGCTACGAGGAGACGGAGTACTTCGCGCAGGGTTCCGGGGGCAAGGACGCGCGCGACTCCCTCAAGAAGCGCTACCGGCGCGAGATGTCGAAGGACGAGGCGGTGCGGGTGGGCATCGAGGCCCTCATGGATGCCGCCGACGAGGACCTCGGCACGGGTGGTCCCGACCTCCAGCGCGGCATCTATCCCACGGTGAGGATCATCACCCGATCCGGCTTCGCGGAGGTGGCCGAGGACGAGATCCGCCGCTACTGTGAGGCGATCCTGAGCGAGCGAGGCCGAGCGTAATGCCGCTGCCGTACTACGTGTCGCCCGAGCAGATGATGAAGGACAAGGCGGAGTATGCCCGCAAGGGCATCTCGCGCGGCAAGGCCATCGTGGCCCTCGAGTACCGCGATGGCGTGCTCCTCCTTGCCGAGAATCCCTCGACCCTCCTCCACAAGATCTCCGAGATCTACGACCGCATCGCCTTCGCGGGGGTGGGCAAGTACAACGAGTTCGAGAATCTCCGGGTAGCTGGGGTGCGCCACGCCGATGTGAAGGGCTACTCCTACAGCCGGGGCGACGTGAGCGCCAAGTCCCTCGCCAACGCCTACTCCCAGGCCCTCGGCAACATTTTCACCCAGGACATCAAGCCATTCGAGGTCGAGGTCCTCGTGGTGGAGGTGGGCGACCACAACAGCACGAAGAACGAGATCTACCACATCCTCTACGACGGAACCATCGAGGACGAGAAGAACTACGCGGCCATGGGCGGGCAATCCGATGAGATCCGCCGCTACCTCAAGGACAACTACCAGGACGGGCTCGACTTCGCGGGCGCGGTGAAGCTCGGGGTACGCGCGCTCATGGTGACGCAGAACAAGACTTTGACCGAGCGTGACCTCGAGGTGGCCGTCCTCGATCGCGGCAAGGAGCGTCGGAAATTCCGACGCATCCCCCCCGAGGTCCTGCACCAGCTCATCACGAACGGCACCTAGTCCGTCCCGGAATAGTTGCCTTCGCTGCCTCCGGAATAGTTGCCCTCGGCCCCCGCCCCTGTTAGGCTGATGCCCACATGAAGCGTCGCATCTTCGGCCTCGAAAACGAGTACGGCCTGACCTGCACCCTCAACGGGCAGCGGCGTCTCTCGCCCGACAACGTCGCTCGCTACCTGTTCGAGAAGGTGATCCCGGGCGCGCGCAATGCCAACGTCTTCTTGGAGAACGGGGCGCGGCTCTATCTCGACACGGGCTTCCATCCCGAGTACGCCACTCCCGAGTGCGACGATATCACCGACCTCGTCATCCACGACAAGGCGGGGGAGCGCATCGTGGAGGATCTCCTCCACCAAGCGGAGAAGCGGCTGCGCGAGGACGGCATCTCTGGGAACATTCTCCTCTTCAAGAACAACACCGACTCCGCGGGGAACTCCTACGGTTGCCACGAGAACTATTTGGTGAGCCGTGACGTCTCCTTCCAGCGGCTCGCCGAGGGGCTCATCCCCTTTTTCGTCACCCGCCAGATCTTTGCGGGAGCGGGCAAGGTGCTGCAGACGCCGCGCGGGTTCCACTACTGCCTCTCCCAGCGAGCCCAGCACATCTGCCAAGAGATTTCCGGAGCCACCACGTCGTCGCGGTCCATCATCAACACGCGCGACGAGCCGCACGCGGACGCCGAGAAGTACCGTCGGCTCCACGTCATCGTGGGCGACTCCAACATGTCCGAGGTGGCGACGTATCTCAAGGTCGGCACCACCGCCCTCCTCCTCGACATGATCGAAGACGGGTTCTTCGACAGGGACTACAGCCTCCAGTCCCCCGTGCAGGCCATCCGGGACATCAGCCACGACCCGACCCTGCGGGAGACGGTCCGGCTGAAGGATGGGCGGACCATCACACCGCTGCAGCTCCAGACGGAGTACTTGGAGTACGCCACCCGTTACGTGCAGAGCATCAACGCCGACCCCGTCACCCTCGACATCCTCGGCCGGTGGACGCGCGTGATCGAGGCCCTCCACGGCGATGCCATGGAGCTCCATCGCGAGGTGGACTGGGTGATCAAGAAGCGCATCATCGAGTCTTTCATGGAGAAGCACCGTCTGTCGTGGCGCGATCCCAAGGTCTCCCTGATGGACCTGCAGTATCACGACATCCGTCCCCATAAGGGGTTGTACTTCCAGCTCGTCAAGCACGACATGGTCGACCGCATCACGAGCGACGACCTGATCGAGCGCGCCAAGCACGTGCCCCCCCAGACGACGCGGGCGCGTCTGCGCGGCGAATTCATCCGTCAGGCCAACCTCAAGGGCAAGGACTACCGCGTGGACTGGGTCTACCTCAAGTTGAACGACCCGGAGCGCGAGACCATACTCTGCAAGGACCCGTTCCAAAGCCACGACGAGCGGGTGGAGCGCCTGATCCGCTCCTTCTAGTCGCGTCGTCGCTGGAGCGGTACCCATGAGCCTCACCTCAAGCGCGATCCAACCCCTGGTCGCCGGCGAGCACGGCGACCCCTTCGCGGTCCTCGGTCCGCATCCCACCCAGGACGGCAGCCTCTCTGTCCGCGCCCTCCTACCTGGAGCCACCGAGGTCACCGTGCTCGTCGAGGGGGGCGCCATTCCCGCCCAGCCTCTCAAGCCGATCCATGCCGACGGACTCTGGGAGGGGATGATCCCGGGCCGCCTTCCCATCCGCTACCGCCTCCGCGTCACCTACGCAGACGGCCACACCCTCGAACTGGAGGATCCCTACCGCTTCCCCTCGACCCTGTCCGGCTTCGACCTCCATCTCTTGGGCGAAGGACGGCACTACCGCATCTACGAGAAGCTGGGGGCGCACGCCGCTACTCTCGACGGCGTGGAGGGCGTGATCTTCGCTGTGTGGGCGCCCAACGCTCAGCGAGTGAGTGTGGTGGGTGACTGGAACGCCTGGGACGGCCGCCGGCACCCCATGCGCCTACACCCGGGCAACGGCATCTGGGAGCTCTTCCTGCCCGGGGTAACAGATGGGGCGCGCTACAAGTTCGAGATCCGCGCCCGCTCTGGGGCCCCTCTCGCCCTCAAGACCGATCCGTACGCCTTCGGTTTCGAACCCGACGAGCCGCGCACCGCGTCCGTGGTCGAGCGCCTCGAGGGTTATGAGTGGGGTGACGCGGGATGGCTCGCCGAGCGGTCGCGCCGGCAGGCCCTCGACGCCCCCATGAGCATCTACGAGGTCCACCTGGGCTCGTGGCGGCACGTCGTGGAGGGCGGCGAGCGCTCACTGAGCTATCGCGAGGCGGCCGCTCAGCTCGCCGACTACGTGGCGGAGATGGGCTTCACCCACGTCGAGCTGCTCCCTGTCATGGAGCACCCCTACTACGGCTCCTGGGGCTATCAGATCCTCGGCTACTACGCTCCCACCCGCCGCCACGGGCGTCCCCACGACTTCATGGCCCTCGTGGATCACCTCCACCAGCGCGGCATCGGCGTCATCCTCGACTGGGTCCCCGCTCACTTCCCGCGCGATCCGCATGGGCTCGCGTACTTCGACGGCACCCATCTCTTCGAGCATGCCGATCCGCGGGAGCGCGAGCACCCCGACTGGGGTACGCGGGTCTTCAACTACGGCCGCCGCGAGGTCGCCAACTTCCTCATCGGCAACGCGCTCTTCTGGCTGGAGCGCTACCACGTGGATGGCCTCCGCGTCGACGCCGTCGCCTCCATGATCTACCGCGACTACTCGCGCAAGGCCGGAGAGTGGATCCCTAACATCTACGGGGGACGCGAGAACCTGGAAGCCATCGCCTTCCTCAAGCGCCTCAACGAGGTCGTCTACGGCACGCATCCCGGGGTGGTCACGGTGGCCGAGGAGTCCACGGCGTGGCCCATGGTGTCGCGGCCTGTGCACCTGGGAGGCTTAGGCTTCGGGCTCAAGTGGAACATGGGATGGATGCACGACGTGCTCGACTACCTCCGCTATGAACCTATCCATCGCAAGTATCACCAGAATCACCTGACCTTCGGAATGCTGTACGCATGGACGGAGAACTTCGTCCTCCCCCTCTCCCACGACGAGGTGGTGCACGGCAAGGGCTCGCTCATCGCCAAGATGCCCGGCGACGACTGGCAGCGCTTCGCCAACCTGCGTCTCCTCTATGCCTTCATGTGGGCGTATCCCGGCAAGAAGCTGCTCTTCATGGGCGGCGAATTCGGCCAGTC
>DATGCY010000248.1:0-3381 GCA_035311385.1 Candidatus Methylomirabilota bacterium | reverse complement strand
TCCTTGGTGTTGTAGACGGGGATCCACACCATCTCCTTGGCCAGGATGTCCTGCGTCTCCCCGTAGAGCTTCTCGCGCTCCGCCTGGTTCATGCTCCGCCGCGCCTGCTCGACCAGCGCGTCGACTTTCGGATTGGCGTAGCGCGAGGTGTTCCAGCCCGTGGGCGGGACCTGCTTGGAGTGGAAGAGAGCGTAGAGCGAGTAGTCCGCGTCCGCGTTCGAGGTGACCCAGCCCAGGGTGAACATCTGATGGTTGAAGCTCGCCGAGCGGAACTGGGTAAACACCGTCGCCCACTCCAGGAACTGCACCTTGGCCTCCACGCCCACTTCCTTGAACATGGCCTGGATCGCCTCGGTGATTTCGCCGTCCTTGGGATAGCGCCCGCGCGCGGCCAGCCATGAGAGCGAGAGCCTCTGTCCGCCCTTCTGGAGGATGCCGTCGGGCCCCGGCGTCCAGCCCGCCTGGGCGAGGAGAGCCTTGGCCTTGGCGCGGTCGAAGGGATAGAGGCGATCGAGCTGCATGTCTTTGAAGCCGAACACGCTGGGGGCGAGCACTCCACGCGCGGGCACCGCGGAGCCCTCGAGGATGTTGTCGAGGATGGCCTTGCGATCCACCGCGTATAGCAGCGCCGTGCGCACGCGCACGTCGTCGAGCGGCGGGGTGGCCGCGTTCATCCCCGCGAAGACCACGCGCCCGCCCACCACCTCGTGGATCACGTACTTGGGATCGCGGCTGAGCGCGGGCAGCTGGGCCGGCGCGGGCAGGAGCACCATGTCCGCATCACCGGTCTGCAGCGCGATCATGCGCGCGCCTTCCTCGGGCACCACCTTGAAGACGACGCGATCGAGCAGCGCCTTGTCGCCCCAGTAGTCGGGATTCCGCTCGAGGATGACGTGGGTGTTGGTCTTCCACTCCACGAACTTGAAGGGCCCCGTGCCCACGGGGGCGCGGCTGAACCCCTCACCCATCTTCTGCACGGCCGTGGGCGACACGATGCCCGTGCAGTACATGGCCAGCGTGCGGAGGATGGGTCCGTACGGCTCGCGCGTCGTCACGTCCACCGTGAGATCGTCCACCACCTCCGCGCCGCTCAGCGATCCGGCGAGACTCGCCCAGCGCGCGGGCGGGTTGCCCCGAAGCGCACGATCGAAGGTGAACTTCACCGCGGCCGCGTTGAGGGGGGTGCCGTCGTGAAACTTCACGCCGGGACGGAGTTTGAAGCGCACTTTGGTCGGCGAGAGCACCTCGTAGCCCGTGGCGAGGGCAGGACGGATCTGCATCTTCTCGTCCATGGTGAGGAGCGGCTCGAGCATGTTGAAGTACACCCAGGCGCCGGGCGCGGTGGTCTCGAGCTGTGGATCGAGCGAGACGGGATCGGTGGGCCGCACGATGGTGAGGGTGCCGCCGCGCTTCTGCGCCTCGGCGGGGCCGCCCGGGCCGAGGAGGATCGGGGCAGCGAGGACGACAGCCAGCACCATGCCGAAAGCGAGGCGAGCTCGTGTCATCGAACGTTCTCCCGTGGCGTCAGGACGTGGCCAGCGCCACCAGCGGATCGAAGTTCTTCCAGCCCATCTGACGGCGTCCCGCCTCCAGATCCTCGATGATCGCGGCGAGCGCGCGGGTGAGCGGCATGGGCACTCCGAGGGCGTCGCCCTTGCGCGCGAGGACGCCCAGCTGGCCATCCACCTCCGTCTTCCGTCGCCGCACGGCGAGATCGCGCCAGATCCCCGTCTTCGTCTTGGTGTGCGCGCGGTAGTGGGCGGCGATGGCGGTCATGGCGCGCTCGCGCGCCGTCCCGTCACCGCGGAGGGCGGCGCGGTACCACGCGGGATCGAACTCATCGAAGGGCTCGACGCGGATGCCCCCCTTGTCCGCCGCGGCCAGCCCCTCGCCCACGATGCCGACGAGCACGCGCTGGATTGCTTCCGGTGCCTCCACCACCTCGTACACGTGGGCGTCCACGATGGCGGTGCCGAAGAGGAGGGCGCCGTAGATCAGCTTCGCCCACTTGTAGCCCCAGATGTTGTCGGTGACGGGCGTCTCCACGAAAGCGCTCAGGAGGCCTGCCAGCTCGCGCACGCGGGGCGTGATCCGCCCATCGAGCTCGCCCAGGATGAAGGCGCCGTGGCCGCCGTGGAGGATGCGCCCCGGCTCGAGCCAGTCCGCCGCCCAGTTCACGAGGCAACCCACGGTGCGCGATGCCCCCACCGCTTCCGCGATCAGCTCCTCGCTGAGCCCGTTCTGGAGCGACACGATGGTACCGGAGGCGGCGAGGCGGGAGACCACGTCGGGCAGCACGGCCGCCGTGTGATGGCTCTTTACGGCGAGGAGAACGAGGGGCAGGTCGTGTCCAAGTGCAGAGGGCAGCACGGCGGGCACGCGGGTGGTGGTGCTCTGGCCGTCGCGCTCGATGGTCAGCCCCCGCGCGTTGATCGCCTCGACGTGGGGCGCGTGGCCGTCCACCAGAAGCACGTCGTGCCCGGCGCGAGCGAGGGCGGCGCCGGTCGTGCCGCCGATCGCGCCCGCGCCGTAGACGGTGACCTTCATGGGCCCCTCAAGTACCACAGGGACCCGAGAGCGTCAACGCCAGAGGCGTTCCGTAGCGAGGTCGGCGCCCTCGCGCAGCGCGCGCAGCTTCGCCCACACCACGCTCTCCGCCACGTTCTCGGAGCCTGCGAAAGTGCCGAAGCCGCAGTCGGTGGACGCGATGACGCGCGTGCGCTCGCCCACCGCGTCCACCGCTTGGCAGATACGGTCCGCCACCACCTCGGGATGCTCCACGTAGTTGGTGGTGCTGTCGATCACGCCGGGCAAGAGGAGCATGGGCGCGGGCGGCGGCTTCCGTTTGAGCACCTTGTACTCGTGCTGATGGCGCGGATTGGCGAGCGGCAGCGACAGCGCGCCCACCCGCGCCCGGTAGAGGCGCGGCAGGAGCGGCTCGAGGGGCACATCGTGAGTGTGAGGGCCGTCGTAGTTGCCCCAGCACACGTGGAGACGGATCCTATCGGCAGGAATGCCTTCGGTCGCCTGGTTGATGGCGTCCACGTGCAGGTCGACCATGGCGAGGAAGCGCTCGAGGGGATCGTCCTGGAAGAAGCGCGAGCGCTCCATGGCGAGGTCGGGGCAGTCGACCTGGAGGACGAGTCCCCGCGCGTGGATGAGCGCGTACTCCTTGCGCATTTCGCGGGCGAGGACACTGATGTACTCCTCGTGGGTCCGGTAGTGCTCGGAGAGCAGGATGGTGGCGATGACGCCTGGCGAGGCGGCGGTCATGAAACGCTCGGCAAAGGAGGGCGATCGCCCATCGGTGGCGCCGAGGAAGAGATCGCACTCACGCTCGGCCGCCGCGAGATCCGTATACTCGATCTCCCCTACGCACTG
>DATGCY010000247.1:0-3457 GCA_035311385.1 Candidatus Methylomirabilota bacterium | reverse complement strand
CCCTGAAGCCGCTGCTGCTCGAGCGCACCGAGGGCAATCCCTTCTTCATCGAGGAAAGCGTGCGAGCGCTGGCCGAGACAGGAGCCCTCGTCGGGGCGCCGGGCAGTTACCAAGTCGTGAAGCCGGGGGCGCACATCGAGGTACCGGCCACCGTGTACGAGGTGCTCGCCGCTCGGATCGACCGGCTCCCGCGGGAGGAAAGGCGCATTCTCCATTGCTCATCCGTCGTGGGCAAAGACGTGTCAGTGGAAATCCTCGCGGGCGTCGCGGGATCCTCGGCGGTGGCGCTGGAACCGGTCCTCGCCCACCTGCGGAGCGCTGACTTCCTGTACGAGGCCGGTGGCGTCTCGGGGTCAGAGTACACGTTCACGCATGCTCTCACTCACGAGGTGGCCTACTCGAGCATCATCAACGGCGAGCGCCGAGCCACGCACGCCCGTGCGGTGGAAGTGATCGAGACGCTCCACACGGACCGGCTCGCCGAGCACACCGAGGATCTCGCCCGGCATTCGTTCCGGGGAGAGGTCTGGGAAAAGGCCGTGGAGTACCTAGGCCGCGCCGCCGCCCGTGCCCTCGCTCGCTCCGCCAACCGGGAGGCTGCCGCACTCTTGGAGCAGGCGCTGAGCGCGGTCGCGCACCTGCCGCGCGATCCGAAGATCCTCGAGCGGGCCGTCGATCTGCAGTTCGATCTCCGAAGCGTTCTCCAGTCGCTCGGTGAGTTCAAGGCCATGCGCGAGCGCCTCGAGACAGCTCGTGCCGACGTGGAGACGCTGGGCGATCCGTGGCGGCTCGGGCGACTGTCGGCGTACCTTTGCGATAACTACCGGGTCATGGGCGAACATGATCGGGCGGTCGAGTGGGGCCAACGCGCTCTCGCGATCGCCGACTCACTCGCCGATCTCGAGCTGCAGGTGACCGCCAACACCTATCTGGGCCAGATTAGCCTCGCCAGCGGGGGGTACCAGGACGCTATCCCTCGGTTCACGAGGAACATCGCGTCGCTCACCGGAGATTACACCGACAAGCGCTTCGGCTCGCCCCAGCCTCGGTCAGTCCACTCACGCACGTGCCTTGCGTGGTGTCTTGCAGAGTTCGGCGAGTTCCCCGGGGCGCGAGCGGCGGCCGAGGAGGCCGTCGAGATCGCCCGAGCACTCGATCATCCGCTGAGCCTCGTCACCGCCTACTTCGGGATCGGCTATGTGCTTGTGCGGAAGGGCGACCTCGCCCCTGCGCTCGCCATCCTCGAGCCGGCCCTCGAGATGACCCGGGCCGGGCACAGCCCCGTGTGGTTTCCGAGGATCGCATCACTGCTTGGGGCATCGTACAGCCTGGCCGGCCGCCCGCATCAAGGGCGTCCGCTTGTCGAGGAGGCCCTCGAGCGATCGTCGGCGATGCACCTGGTGAGCGGCCGGTCCCTGATGCTCGTATGGCTGGCCGAATCGTGGATGGCGGCCGGAGAGTTAGATCGGGCGCGCGAGGTCGGAACCCACGCGTTGCGCCTTGCCCAAGAGCATAAGGAGCGGGGCCACGAGGCCTGGGCCGTCCACACGCTCGGTCGCCTCGCGGCGCGGCTCGATGCTCCGAGCCACGAGGAGGCCGCGAGACTCATCGACCACGCGCTCCGCCTGGCCACGAAGCTGCGCATGCGGCCTCTGGCTGCCCATTGCCACGTCGCCTTCGGCCACATCCGGGCCATGGCCGACGATCAGCTGAACGCCAAGCACCACCTCGCCGCCGGTGCCGATCTGCTTCGCGAGCTCGGGATGGAGCTCTGGCTGCCCGGGGCCGAGGCGGCGCTACGTCGCCTCGTCTAAACGCTCTCGGCTGAGGCGCGCGGACCGTCGTCGACCGCCGCGGCCCTGGTCACCGCGACCGCTCGGATCCGCAGCCCCTGCCTTTCGAGAAGCCGCCGGGCCTCGAGCTGCACGGCTTCTGCCGACTGGCGATCCATCTTGACCGAGATGCGGATCTCCAGTACGTCGCCAGGGGAGGGATCGTCTTCGACCCTGTTCACTTCTTCCTTAGCGTTTTGCCATCCCAGTCTGCGTCCTTTCCTGCCTTCGTGAGCTTCTTCGTGAGCTTGTTCAGCTCCTTTTCCAGGGCGTCCGATTCCTTCGCCGTCCGAGCTCCGTCGACCGTGATCGTGATCACCCACTTCTCGTTAGCCGCGATCCCACCCTCTCCGGGCATACCCACCCTCCCCCTGATAGCTGCATTATTTGAGCTGCAACACAGACCGAGCACGCGCGTGCACTTTGTCGATCTCGTGCTCGGTGAGTGCCGATCCCTCCCAGTTCGGCGCCATCAACCGCTTCGGTCTTTCCCCCTCCGGGACATGCTGGAGACCGAAGAAGTGACCGATCTCGTGGGCCGTCAGACGCTCGCGAGCCTCCTCGGTATCCAGGGTAAAGGCTTCGAGCCAGACGGCACCGTCGACGTTCTCTCCCGGATCAGACATCGCGCATCCGGCGCCTTTTCCGATGCGCGCCCAGACGAAGACCTGGAGACCCGGAAACTTTTTGTTCCCGAACTTCCGCTGGACCATACGAAACAGCTCCCGGTCCCTTTCGTCATGCGGATTGCACTGGCCGGGCACCTGGTCGCCGACCGTCCTGATGTCACGCTCGGTGAGTCCGAGATCGGATAGGCGATAGTGTCCGACCTCCGTATCTTCGAGCGCAAACTGGACCCTCGCTTTCCTCCAGATAAAGTTCGCACTCTGGTCGAAGTGCGGGGAGTCGGGCCCGGCAAAGAGTGTGGAGAGCTGCGCCTTCGACCGCGCGACCTCGTGATTCTCTTGGTCGAACCCTGGATCGCCGACCTTCATCAGGTGAACCAGCGTAGGAATCGTGATCACCTCGCGCTCTACCATACTGTCCTCCTGTCACTCGCCCCTGATGCCCTCGATGTCCATGAACAGCTCCTCGGCGGGAAAACGGCCGGCAGGGGGTCGAGCTCCCGCCGGGCGTAGAACACCTCCCCGGAACGCATCTTGAGTCTCCCCAGAGTCGAGCCGTCAGGGGCGAACGCGGGGGAACGCTAAGCGAGCTGCAATGTCCTTGTCAAGGAGGAGGACAGACAGTAAGCACAGCACACAGTCCAGACGGACCCGGGATCGTAACTGCGGTCGCATGTTCCGTAGCGCGGCCCTCTTTTACTCGCTACGAGCGTCCTCGAACCGCTCGAAGAGCTCATCGGGCCGAAAGACAGCGGGCAAGGCATCGAGGTCGCGGAGCTGGTAGCACTCGTCGGTGGAATCGTGCTCTGCGCGGATGCCCACCGGCTCTCCCATCCCGAGCCGCAGGTACAGCAGGGCGAGGTTGTGCTTGCCCGTGAGGTTGAAGATCCCGGAGCCGGCCGGAAACCGGCCGGCGTTGATCTCCGTGATGCACGGCCGCCCGGACCCGTCCTCCCGCAGGTCGAAGTTGAACGTCCCGGAGGCTACCAGATCGAGAGC
>DATGCY010000246.1:0-3561 GCA_035311385.1 Candidatus Methylomirabilota bacterium | reverse complement strand
ACCTTCAGGGCGTCGATGGTGCGGAACAGCGCGGCGATCACGAGGGTCGCTCGGAGCAAGGGCAGCGTCACGTGCCAGAACACCTGCCAGCTGGACGCCCCATCGACCCGGGCCGACTCGAAGGGCTCGCCGGGGAGAGCGGCCAGTCCGGCGAGGCAGATGAGGGTGGTCATGGGCGTCCACATCCAGGTCTCGACGAGCAGCAGCGCAGCAATGACCGACTTCGGGCTCGAGACCCACGCGCTAGGCGGCAGCCCGACCAAGCTGAGCAGCCAGTTCAGGACGCCAATGGTGGGACTCATCATCGTCATCCACACGAGGGCCATCGCCACCGGAGTGGCGATCATCGGGAGCAGCATCAGGGTTCGCGCGAGCCCGCGCCCGGGGAAGGCGCGAACGAGAAGGTGCGCAATGCCCAGGCCCAACGTCACCGTGAACGTGACCGACCCCACCGTGAATACGAGCGTCGTGACGAGCGCGGGCCAGAATCGCTCGTCCCTCGCGAAGAGCTGGACGTAATTCTGGAGCCCGATGAATCGCGGGCCGAGCACGCTCGAGGCATACCATTCGTGGAGCGAGAGATAGGCCGTGTAGACGAGCGGAAAGACCATGAGGAGGAACATGGTCGCTACCGCCGGCCCCGGCAGGAGCCAGCGCAGATTGCGATCGATCCAGCGCTCGACGGCGGCCCCCCGCGGGCGAGCCGGCACCGAGGCGGCGAGCCGACCCGACGTGAGGAGGGTAGACACGGTCGCCCCTACTGCGTCTTCTTGATGATCTCCGCCACGGCCTTCTGGGCCTTTTCGGCCGCGTCCCGCGCGGGCTGCCCCTCGATGACGGCCACGATGGCCGCACCGATGGCGTCACGCGTCTCGGGCACCGCGACCACCACGGGGTTGGCCTGATTCGGATAGCCATCGGGCAGCGCCGCCTGGAACATGGCCAGCCACTCCTTGGGCAAGCTCGACTGGAACTCGGGGCTCTTCCACGCGCTCTCCCGGGCCACGGGAATTTTGGCCTTCGCCTGGCGGAGCACCATGTCTCGGCTCGTCGCCCACTGGATGAAGTACCAGGCGGCTTCCTTGTTTTTCGATTGAGCGGAGACGGAAATCGCCCAGGAGATGAGTGGCGTGTGGCTGCCGGCGGGGCCGCGAGGGATTCGCGCGTAACCAAGCTGGCCGGCAACCTTGGACTTGGCGGGATTCTCGAAGCTCGACACCCAGTTGCTGGAGTCCGACGCCATGGCGACCCGACCCTGGGACATGAGGTCCACGACCTCGTAGGTGTGCACGTTGACCACGCCCGGCGGCCCGTACTCACGGAGCATGCGCCCGTACAGGTCGAGGCCCTTGACGGCGGCGGGGGTCGTCAACTGTGGCTGCCCGTCTTTGTCGAGCCACTGGCCGCCGAAGTTGAAGATGAACGGTGCCAGGGTGTAGACGGCGGCCGAGCGCTTGCCCCGCGATACGAAACCGTAGAAGTTGTTCGCTTTGTCCGTGAGCTTCTTGGCCGCCTCTTCCCACTCCTCCATCGTCTGGGGCACCGCCACGTTCTTCGCCTTGAAGACGTCCTTTCTGTAATAGAGGAGCTCGACCTCGGGATAAAGGGGCACCCCGATGAGCTGCCCATTGACGGTGGCGATCTGCCGTGTGTTCGGGAAGAAATCCTCGAACAAGAACTGTGGGCTCGTCAGGGCCGGGTTCTTCACGTATTTCTCGATGGGCTCGTACCAGCCGGCCTTCAGGAAACGGAGCCCATCCCAGGAGGTAAGGCTCATGAAGCCGTCCACCGAGCCCGAGCCCGATACCATCTCCACCGCGAGCTTCTGGCGGAACTGGTCCTCCGGGAAGATCTCCCACGCGACCTTGATGCCGGTGAGCTGCTCGAACTCGGGGAGGGCAGGCCGGATGATCTCGTTGGTCCAGTCGTGGCTGTTGACCAGGAAGCGGATCTGCTTGCCGTTGAACCGCTTCCAGTCGAACGTGCCCTGGGCGGTAACCGGCGATGGCCGCGCGGACATCCAGAGGAGACTTGCGCCCAAGAGCGCGATGAGGGTGGCAATGATGGGTCGCGGCGATCTCAGCATGTCGTTTTCCCCTTCCGGAGCCGACGGAACGTCGCGCGGTCGTGTTGCCCGCGCGGGCATGCTATGTCAGTCGTTCGAGGGACGCAACCGCCGGCTTGCCCACGGGTAGCCTGCCGATCTAGCAGCGCATGTCGTGCCGATTGACTCCTCGTGTAGACTCAAAGCATGATTCCGCTTGGCCGATTCCTCGTCGTCGCGCTGGCCCTGCCGGCGTGCTGGTGGGGGACGGCGCTCGCCGGCGACACCTCCGGGGCCGAGCAGCCAACGGCCCCCGTCTCGCGCTCGGTCCCGGACCTGCGCCTGTCCGTCAGTGACACGCCGGGGGAAACCACCCTGCGGGTCCCGATGTCCTCCGAGAACGCCCTGCTCTACGGTCTATTGAGCCCGTATCTATCGCTGGGGGCGAACACGTCGCTCAACATGCCCTGGAACCCGGCGCTCCCATCGAGCCTGCGAAACGATCCCGAGGGGCCCGAGAGCGATCTCCGCCTCGGGGCAGGAGTCGCGCTGCCGCTGTCAGATCGCGCGCAGCTTTATGGAGAGTACCGCTTCCTGCGCGGGCGTCTGGACTCGGGCGTCGGCCGAGGGCTGCTCCAGCGCGAGCCGGATTCCACGGACTTCCGCGCCGGCTTCTCGATCCGTCTGGACTAGCGCTCAGCCGCAGCTCCTCGCTGCCCTCGGATCTGCGGGAACTCCTCGCTCGCCTTCTACAGTTCGACGATCTGCGCCACTGGAGCAAACGGATCCACAGGCATTTGGCCGATGGCTTCCATCGACAACATCTTGCTTGACATGTCTCAGCGGTTTTTGGCTATCTAGCATTTGAAGATGGCTGACTCCGTCATCCGCGCTGATCAGATCCGTGCCCTTGCAAGCGTCGCCGGCCACCTTGCATCCGCCATTGAGGCGGTGTCGCTCAGTGAATGCCAATGGCTGGCATCGGAGATCGTCGAGGTTCTCGGTGTCGTCGAGGACCTGATGGATCTCCTGGAGACAGGCACCGACGTTCCCACCTCGCGCCTGGGCTTTCTGCTCGCTGCGAACCTGCGCGGGTCCTCGTAGGCGGAGAGAGCTCACCGGAGGGATAGTAGCTCCCGCCGTCTCTGGTCGATCCGCCCACCAAATCGCGGTCCTCTAATGTCCCGAGGCCGCAACCTGCTACGAGGGCTGGAGTGGAATATGGCACTAGCCCCCTTCACCCCTCTCGGGATCATTATGGGGCTATGACCTTCTGCCGCGGGGCAAGGCCGCTCATACGAATGGGGGTGGGACATGCATCCCATCTGGGGAGTCTGGGGCATCGGGAAGATGGTGATGATGCTGATGTTCTGGGGTGTGGTGATAGCCGGCATCGTGGTAGCAATTCGGTGGATGGTGAGCCACGACAGGGCAGTACGCCCAAGCGACCCTGCGCTCGACATCCTTCGGCAGCGCTACGCGAGGGGCGATATCAGCAAGGAGGAATTCGAGGCGAA
>DATGCY010000245.1:0-7818 GCA_035311385.1 Candidatus Methylomirabilota bacterium | reverse complement strand
GCGCGTGTCGCTCGAGGGACGCTCGGTCGTTCTCCTCCTGGGCGGCGGCAACATCGACGTGAACGTGATCGCGCGCATCATCGAGCGCGGACTGGTGAAGGACGGGCGCATCGTGCGTCTGGCCGTGATGCTGCGCGATCGGCCGGGCGCCCTGGCCCGGCTGGCCGAGCTGGCGGCGGCGGCGCGCGCCAACGTGCTGCACATCAACCACGATCGCGCCTTCTCGCGGGCCCGGCTCGGGGAGACCGAGGTGGAGATCACGCTGGAGACCTCGGGACGGGACCACATCGAGGCAATCAAGCGTCACCTGCTCGCTGCCGGCTACACCGTGGAGGAAGTACTCCACCGGTAGCGTGTGGTGTGCTGGCGGTGCGTAAGGTCATGGGCGCGCCGGGGGGCCTGCCGCCTCCCTAGACCACGCTGAGTCGCATTCCCCGTGGGCTCTCGATCGAGCCACGAGATAGCGTGTTTGCGCTTCGTCTCCACCCAGAAGATACGGGTCTAGGGAGGCGGCAGGCCCCCCGTCACGCCCTTCACGCCTCCCCTCAGGAACATCAGCGTATCTACCAGGATTCCCAGACGCTGTGGCCGAAGCTCGCCTATCACGGGTGAAGCTGGGCAGGGGTGGGGGGCTGCTTCCGGGGACCCGTATCTTCTGCGTGTTACCGGAGCGCCGGCGCCCTGTCTCGTGGCACGTCAGAGTGGCCACGCGGGATGCGACTCAGCGTGGTCCCCGGAGGCAGCCCCCCACCCCTGCCCAGCGCTGACCAGCGGGAAACCGCTAGCGGAAGGCGGCGGCGACGGGGGAACCTTCGCCAGCGAGCCAATCAGTGACGGAGGAGTAGCCGTAGCGGAGGGCGGCGCGGCTCGCCTCGAAGCCCATGGAGGGACCGCGAAGCGGCGAGGTCTTGGATTCGGGCTGGACGAGATGAATCACGACGTCGGGCCGCCTCAGCTTGAGCTCCCGCAACCCGAGCTCGAGGATGTTCATGCTCGTGATGTGCCCAGTCTGCTCCATGATCGCGTAGAGGCCGCGCGTGCGGACGTCCGGCTCGTCGGGGCTGCCGATGCGGAGCGGCACCGCCGGGTTTAGCACCACGACGACGGTGCAGCCGTGCTCCACGGCCAGGTCCGCATGGCCCGTGTATCCCACATCGCCGTCCACGTAGTCGCGGCCGCCGATGCGATAGGGCTCGAAGAAGCCCGGGATCGAGGACGAGGCTGCGATGGCCTCGGAGATCGGCACATCCTGGAAGGGATCGAGTCCGAAGACCACCCGCTCGCCCCGGTCGAGATGGGTGGCCGGGATGAGGAGCGCGCGCCGACACTCACGAAAGCTGTTGGGCAGGCCCTTGGCCGCGAAGGCCTCGCGCATGAAGCGCTCCAGCGGCGCCACGGAGAAGAAGCCGGGCGGCATGTCCGCTCCGCTCCGCGCCAGGAGGTCCGGCCACTCGAGGCGGAAGCCCGTCACCGCCTTCTTGCCGATGGCCCAGACGAACTGGGCGAGGTTGCGCGCGGCATTGGAGAAGGCGCCCTTGTGATAGACGGCGCCCCGTTGGAAGTTCAGCGGGTCGTCCGTCTCCTTGTCGAGGATGTCGTAGAGGTCCCGCGGCCGGATACCGTTGGCCATGAGGGAGCAGACCACGGAGCCGGAGCTCGACCCCACGTACAGATCGAAGTCGTTGGCGCGGAAATTGGGGAGCGTGTCGAGCGCGGCGAGGGCTCCCGCCTCGTACATGCCGCCGATCACGCCGCCGCCCGCGAGGACGAGGGCCCGCTTGGTAGGAGGAGGGGGAGTGCGGGACAGGGACAGCTTCTGGAGGAGCGACCTTAGCACATGCGTTCTCACCACCTGAGCAGTGTGGCCCCCCACGAGAAGCCGGTGCCGAAGGCGACCAGCATCACGAGATCGTTGTCCTTCACGCGTTCCGCCATCACCGCCTCGTGGAGGCAGATGGCCACGGAGGCTCCCGCGGTGTTGCCGTAGCGCTGAAGGTTGTTGAACATGCGGGGCTCGGTAATCCCGAAGGTCTCCGCCATAGCCTCCACGATGCGAAGGTTTGCCTGGTGAAAGATGAACAGGCCGATGTCGTCGGCGATGAGACGGTTGGCATCGAGGCACTCCTGCACCACCTCACGCACCCGCTTCACCGCGTTCACGAACACCACACGCCCGTTCATACGCGGGCGCGTCCGATCGTCGTCGATCTTCTGCTTGGACACGAGGGGAAAGGTGGAGGAGCCGCAGATCTCCCCGTAGAGCGCGTCGATGGCGCGGCCGTCGGAGTGGAGATGATGCGACAGGAGCCCGCGGGGCGGGCTGGTCTCCTCGCGGGCTTCCAGCACCACCGCCCCCGCCCCGTCGGCGAAGAGGACGGCCATGTCGCGGCCGGCGTCGGTGTAATCGAAGGCGGAGGAGAGGAGCTCGGCGCCCACCACCAGCACCTTGCCGTACACGCCACCGCGGATGAACTGATCGGCCAGGGACAGCCCGTACACGAACCCTGCGCAACCCTGGGCGAGGTTGAACACGGGCGTGGAGGTGAGCCCGAGCTTTCCTTGCAGCACGCAGCCCGTGCCCGGAAAGGCCATCTCAGGCAGGGTGGACGACTCGACGATGCAGTCGAGATCCTCGGCGGTCAGCCCCGCATGCTTGAGGGCCATCCGCGAGGCCTCGAGAGCGAGATCGGAGACGGCCAGCGAGGAGTCGATGTCGCCCTCGAAGCCGCGCGCCTTCACCTCGCGCATGTAGGCGATCTTGTCAGGCGCCTCGGCGAGCCGGAGGAGCATCCGATAGGTGTCGGGAGAGACGCGACGCTCGCGAATCCCCGTGCGCTGCACGATCCACTCGTCACTCGTCGTCATGCAGCGCGAGAGGAGATGGTTGTCGACGACGCATTCGGGCAGGGCCATGCCGGTGCCCGTGATGCCGGACCGTACGGGCATCAACGGCCCTGGAACTTGGGAGCGCGCTTCTCGAGGAAGGCGCGCACGCCCTCGGCGTGGTCCTCCGTGCTGATGGCATTGGACTGGCCGAAGGCCTCACCTTCCAGGGCCGCGGCCAGGTCGACGGTGGCCGCGCGATTGAGGAGCGACTTGGCAAGAGTGGCGGCCACGGGCGGCCCCGCCGCAATCCTGCCGGCCAGCCCCCGTGTGGTCGCCTCGAGCTCCGCCGCGGGCACCACCCGATTCACGAGCCCGATCCGCAGAGCCTCGGCGGCGTCGATGATCTCGCCGGTCAGCACCATCTCCTTGGCCTTGGCGAGACCGACCAGGCGCTGCAGGAGCCACGTCCCTCCTCCGTCGGGGACGAGGCCGATCTTGATGAAGACCTCGCCGAACTTTGCCCGGTCGGAGGCGATGATCATGTCGCAGCCTAGCGCGATGTTGCAGCCAGCGCCCACCGCGAACCCATCGACCATGGCGATGGTCGGCTTGGGGAAATTGAAGAGGCGGAGCACGAAGCGGTTCAGGAGCTCCACGCGCTCCCTCCCCTCCGAGGCGGTGTGGCGGCGCACGGCCATGGTCTTCACGTCCCCGCCCGCGGAGAAGTGGCCGCCCGCTCCCGTGAGGATGACTACGCGCATGGCCGGATCGCGCTCGATCTCGTCCAGCGCCTCCACCAGCTCCTCACGCATCCGGATGTCGAGGGCGTTCCGCGCCTCCGGCCGGCTCATGGTCAGAGTGGCCACGCTGTCGACACGATCGACGAGGAGAGACTGGTAGCCCATCGTTCACCTCCCTCCAGCCACCGGCTGGAGCTCGCGGCGCACGGGCCGCCCATTCACATCGATGCTGAGGGCCAGCCCGGCTCCCACGAGAAGGAGCCCGCAGGCGACGGCGAAGGCGATGCCATAGCCGCCAGAGACGTCGAAGAGATAGCCGGAGAGCCAGGAACCCAAGGCCGAGCCGATCTGATGCACGAGGAAGATGAGGCCGAAGATGGACCCGACAGAGAGGCGGCCGAAGATGTCGGCGGTGAGCGCGGAGGCCATGGCGAAGCTGCCCGTGAGGGACAGGCCAGCGAGGATGACCACGAGCATGAGGACGGCGGGATCGCGGGTGAAGAAGATCAGGATGAAGGCGACCACGCGCAGGACATAGACGAAGGCGAGCATGGGCTTGCGGCCCCATCGGTCGGACAGGATGCCGATGATCATGCCCGCGGCAATGCTCGATAGGCCGGTGAGCCCCATGGCCGTGGACGCGGTCATGCTGTGGAAGCCGTGGTCCGTGAGCATGGGGACACCGTGCGCGGAGAGCAGGCTCATGGAGAAGCCGCAGGAGAAGAGTCCACCGCTCAGGAGCCAGAAGGATGGCATGCGCACGGCATCGCCGGTCGCCGTACGCTCGATGGCTGGAGCCACGTCCGGGCCGACGGGATCGGGGGTCTCGCCGTCCGGATGGAGTCCCATGCGCTCGGGATCGTCCCGCACTACGAGGAGCGCGATGGGGAGGCAGAAGACCAGCGACACCACTCCGAGGATCACGAAGGTCTCGCGCCAGCCGAAGCGGAGGATGCTCCACATCACGCCTGGCACGAGCAGCGAGATCCCCGCCATCGACGCGACGGACAGCGCGCTCACCGCGGTCCCCCGGCGCTTCGCGAACCAGCGGGAAAGGGTGGCGGAGGCGACCACCTGGCCGGTGGCCGCGAGTCCCAGCGCGGCGAGCACGCCGTAGTAGAGGGCGAACTGCCACAGGGTGTGCACGGTCGAGGTCAGCCCCATGGCGATGGCCATCACCACCGTGCCGAGCGCACAGACCCTTCGCGAGCCCCAGCGGTCCACCAGCGGACCGATGAGCGGCACGAAGAGACCATAGAGGAACAACGAAAGCGAGACGACGAGCGAGAAGGCGCCGCGATCGATGCCGAGATCGCCCACCACGGGCTTGAGGAAGGGGCCGACGGCGAAGCGGATGCCCGTGGAGAGGAAGATGATCAGGGAGAACGCCACCGCGACCCACCAGCCATAGAAGATCCGCGACTCCGCGGCCTGCGCGCGTGGCGCCATGACTTGGTCACTATACTCCTGCATGCTACGATTTCGCCATGCCATTCCCGCCTGATTCATGAGCCTCGACGCGATCTTCGGTTCGCCGAAAGCCGTAGTCGGCATGGTCCATCTGGAGCCGCTTCCCGGCAGTCCGCGCTGGGCCGGCTCGATGAAGGCGGTGACCCACGCCGCCCTCGCCGACGCTCACGCTCTCGCCGAGGGCGGCGTCGACGCCATCCTCGTAGAGAACTTCGGAGACGTTCCGTTCGCCCCGGGCCGCGTCGATCCCGGCTGCGTGGCGGCCATGGCCGCGGTGGCTACGGAAATCCGCCGCGCCGTATCCCTACCCCTCGGCATCAATGCCCTCCGCTCCGACGCCGTCTCTGCCCTCGCCATTGCCACCGCGGTGGGCGCGCGTTTCATCCGCGTGAACGTGCACACGGGCGCGGTGGTCACCGACCAGGGCATTCTCACCTCCGGCGCACACGATACCCTTCGCTATCGCCGCCTCCTCGGCACTCCCGTGGCCTTGTTCGCCGACGTGCAGACCAAGCACGCCGCTCCCCTGGCCGCCGTGCCCATCGAGCACGAGGCGCGCGACTGCGTGCACCGGGGCCTGGCCGACGGGCTTATCGTCTCCGGCGAGGCGACGGGGCTGCCGCCCAAGACCAGCGATCTCGAGCGCGTGCGCCTTGCCGTGCCCGAGGTGCCGCTTCTCGTCGGAAGCGGCGCTTCGCCCGAGAACGCAGCCGACCTGCTCGCCTTTGCCGACTGCCTGATCGTGGGCACCTCGGTGAAGCGTGAGGGGGTGGTCACCAATCGGGTGGATGCGGATCGCGTGCGCGCGCTCGTGCGGGCCGCGGGACGTCGGTGAGGGCACGTCTCGCCGCTCTCCTCCTGGTCTTGATCGTCGAGGGCTGCGCGGCCACCTCCGTCTCGCACGGCGCGTCTCGCAAGCCGCCGCCCCCTCCCCTCCCCCTCGGGGACTTGCTTCTCATGGGATTCGGCGGCACGCAGGTCGAAGGCAACGAGGAGGTCCGCTCTCTCGTGTGCGACGTGAAGGTGGGCGGGCTGATCCTCTTCGAGCGCGACTCCCGCACCGGCGAGGCGCGCAACATCACGAGCCCCGAGCAGGTGCGCCAGCTCACCTCGGACCTGCAGGCCCTCGCCCGCGAGTGCACGGGCCGGGCGCTCCTCATCGCCGCCGACAACGAGGGCGGTCAGGTCATGCGGCTCTCCCCGCGCCTCGGTTACCTGCCCACGCCGCCTGCCCAGGCCCTGGGCGACGCGGGCGATCCCGCGGCCACCGCGCTGGAGTCACGCCGCATGGGCGCCACCCTCCGAGAGGCAGGCATCAACTGGAACCTTGCGCCCGTCGTCGACGTGGCCATCAACCCGCTGAATCCGGCCGTGGTCACCCTCGGCCGCTCGTTCTCCTCGGATCCGCAGCAGGTCATCGAGCAGGCGCGCGCCTTCATCCAGGGCATGCACGAGGCGGGCGTGCTCACGGCCCTCAAGCACTTCCCCGGCCACGGCTCGAGCCGGACCGACTCGCACCAGGGCTTCGTGGATGTGACGGACACCGCCGACCTCAAGATCGAGCTCCAGCCCTATCGCGCCCTCATCAAGGAGAAGCTGGCGGACAGCGTGATGACCGCGCACGTTTTCAATCGGGGGCTCGATCCCTGGAATCCCGCCACCCTCTCCCGCTTCACCGTCAAGCGCTACCTGCGGGACAAGCTCGGCTACAAGGGGCTCGTGGTCTCGGACGACCTGCTCATGGGGGCGATCCGGCAGCGCTACGGCGTAGAGGAAGCCTCCATCCTCGCCTTGCAAGCGTCGGTGGACATGCTCCTCATCTCGCAGAACCAGGGACGGGTAGAGCGCGGCGCGGCCGAGCGCGTGCTCGCCGCCGTGCGCAACGCCATTGCAAATGGTCGCCTCTCCCCCAAGGCCCTCGCCGCGTCGATCGAACGCGTGCGGGTGCTCCGCAGCCGCATCCCCAAGTAGCTCCCGGTCAGGCTTACCGGGTCGGGGCGACCGCTAGGAGAGCGCGTGGGCAGCCCGGCGCAGGTCGCCCACGAAGCGCCGCATCTCCTCCTGCCGGACGGCGCGATCGGGCATCCGGAGAATCGCCGAGGGGTGCACGGTCACGAAGGTGCGGATGCCGGAGGGCGAGACGAGGGTGCGTCCACGCGCAGACTTGATCGTGGTGCCGCGGCCCATCACCGCTCCCGCCGCGGTAGCGCCGAGGCAGACCAGCACCTCCGGCTTGATGACCCATAGCTCCTTGTCGAACCACGGTCGGCACGCCTCGACCTCGTCCTGGCGAGGCTTGTCGTGGATTCGACGCTTGCCGCTTTCCTCTCCCTTCCACTTGAAGTGCTTGACTGCGTTCGTGATGTAGACGCTGCGCCTCTCCACTCCTGCCTGCTCGAGCGCCTCGTCGAGGAGACGGCCCGCGGGGCCCACGAAGGGACGGCCTGCCAGATCCTCCTCGTGCCCCGGCTGCTCTCCCACGAGGACCATGCGCGCCGTAGCGCTCCCCTCGCCGAACACCGTCTGCGTGGCGCGCTTGTAAAGGTCGCAGGCCGTGCAGGACGCGGCTTCCCGACGCAGCATGGCCAAGGTCAGTCGGCCGTGCGACTGCGGCTCTTCTAGATGCCCCTCTGGCTTGGCGCTGCGCATGACGTGAAACACCCGCAAGAGCCATGCCAGCCGCGTCTATCCGCCCTCCAACTGGAAGAGGAGGATGCCGGTCGCCACAAGGGTGATGGCCAAGGCTCTCAGCCACGTCATCGGCTCGCCGAGCAGCAGAAAG
>DATGCY010000244.1:0-2193 GCA_035311385.1 Candidatus Methylomirabilota bacterium | reverse complement strand
TCCTCGCGGAGGGCGGCGGGAGCGAATCGCGCCACCGGAGCCCCTGGCGCGAGATAGCCACGAGGCGTCTTGGCCAGGCCCAGCTCGCGGAGATCGCGGGAGAGGGTCGGCTGGGCTACCACGATGCCCCGCTTGCGCAGGAGCTGCTGGAGCTCCCCCTGCGAGCGCACGGCGGAGACCCGCACCACATCGAGGATGATCTCCTGCCGCCGCAGGGAGCCGGGGTCGCGAGGTTGATTCATGGTTAGTAATAATTATTCATCCGGGGAGGCCTGTCAAGCGGGTTGTGACGGCAGGGGCCGGGGTGTAGGGTGAGCGGCCATGAGCCCTTCGACGACGAGCCCGCTGCCGCCCCGCGAGACCCTGTCCTTCGTCCAGCGCCGATGGGAAGAGGACGTTCTCCCCGCCCTCACGCGCTACATCGAGATCCCCGCCAAGTCGCCGTCCTTCGATCGTGAGTGGGCGGCCCACGGCCACCTGGACCGCGCGGCCGCCCTCATCGACGAGTGGAGCCGCCGGCGCCCCATCGAGGGGCTCACGGTGGAGACGGTGCGCATGCCCGGACGCACGCCCGTGATCCTCATGGAAGTGCCGGGCACGGCGGCGGAGACCATTCTTCTCTACGGTCACTGCGACAAGCAGCCGGAGATGACGGGGTGGGCGGAGGGGCTGGGCCCGTGGATCCCCGTGCGACGCGGCGATCGCCTCTACGGGCGCGGCGCTCAGGACGACGGCTACGCGGCCTTCTGCGCCCTCACGGCCATCGAGGCGGTGCAGCAGGCGGGACCGCCGCATGCGCGTCTGGTCGTGCTCATCGAGGCGAGCGAGGAGAGCGGCAGTCCCGATCTGCCCGCGTACATGGAGGCGTACGCGAAGCGCATCGGCGAGCCCGACCTCGTCATCTGCCTCGACTCGGGCTGCGGCAACTACGAACAGCTCTGGGGCACCACCTCACTGCGCGGCGTGATCAACGGCGTCCTCACCGTGGAGGTGCTCACCGAGGGCGTGCACTCGGGGGCGGCCAGCGGCATCGTGCCCTCGAGCTTCCGCATCGCGCGCCAGCTTCTCTCGCGCATCGAGGACGAGCGCACGGGCGTGCTCGTGCGCGACTTCCACGTCGATGTGCCGCCCGCTCGCGCCGCGGAGGCGCGCGCGGTGGCCAAGGTGCTCATCGGGGAGGCGGCGGAGCGCTTCCCCGTGGTCACGGGTATGCGCTACGCACAGGACGATCCCGCTACGCTGCTCCTCGCCAACACGTGGGAGCCCGCGCTGTCCATCACGGGCGCGGCCGGTCTGCCCACGCCCGAGGACGGGGGCAACGTGCTCCGGCCCTTTACCTCGCTCAAGCTCTCTCTCCGCATCCCGCCCACCCTCGATGCGGCCCGAGCAGGCCGTCGCATGAAGGAGATCCTCGAGAGCGATCCGCCCTACGGCGCCCGCGTGCGCTACGAGGCCTCCCACCCCTCGCCGGGTTGGGACGCGCCGGCGACGGAGCCCTGGCTCCTCGACGCCGTCCAGTCCGCCTCCGAGCGCCACTTCGACAAGCCCGCCATGTTCAAGGGTCTCGGCGGATCTATTCCCTTCATGGCCATGCTGGGCGAGCGCTTCCCGCGGGCGCAGTTCTTCATCACGGGCACGGGGGGTCCGGGCTCCAACGCGCACGGGCCGAACGAGTTCCTGCACGTCCCCTACGCGGAGCGACTCACCGCCTGCGTCGCCGACGTGATCGCCGCTCACTTCCGCGCGCGCCACTAGGCGACGGCGGCGAGCGCGACTATCGCCCGGACCGTTCACGTACTGCAAGCGCGAGGCGAGGCGGGGCCTGTCGTCGGGGGCGGGGGAGCGCTCCAGCTGCGTCACCCACTCGCCTGAATCGCCGCCCGGCGGGCGGCGCACAGGACGAGGGGGTCCCACTCCGCCGGAGCGCTCCCCCGCCCCCGACGCCACCCGCCCCGGTCACACGCGCGGTACGTTGCTGATTCGTGCCAGGGCTACTGATTCGGGCTAGGACAGGCCGACGAGGGCGCGGACGCGCGGCTTGGCGACGAGCCACGCGCGGCCGATGTAGACGCAGAGGACGATCAGCGCGACATTCGCCGCCCAGTAGAGCGTCCAGCTCTGGAACTGGATGCCCAGCGTCCGGTGGATCAAGGTCTCTTCGATGAGCTGATGGATGAAGTAGAGCGGCAAGGC
>DATGCY010000243.1:0-8774 GCA_035311385.1 Candidatus Methylomirabilota bacterium | reverse complement strand
GACGACCCGCTGGAAGAGAAAAACAAAGACCATCAATTGGATGATCGGCAAGAGAAGAGGCCAGAGAAGGCCCAGGAGCGACCCCCTGAATTGCAGGAAGAAATTCCGCCGTGCGAGATTGATGATCAGGTCAAATTGATGGGGTGTCGCTGACATGGCCCTTTGTTCAGATGCCGTCGTGTACGCGATGCGCCGGCCATGGCGTGGCGCCTTCGTTACGAGTGCTGGTCAGCTCCCGGAAAATGTCGTCCAAAGAGCGGGTGATGTCCCAGCGCGGATAGTCGGCCCGCAGCCGACGCAAGTCGCTGATGTAGGTGATGTGATCGCCGAGACGGCTCGTCTCCACGTACTCCACCGTGAGCCTCTTGCCGGTGAGCTCCCGACAGCGCTCGATGGCCTCGAGGATCGAGACGCTGTTGGCTCGCCCGCCCCCGAGGTTGTACACGGCGGCTGACCGCGGGGCCTTGTAGAACTCGAGAAACGCCGCGCACACATCGTACGAGTGGAGGTTGTCGCGGACCTGCTTGCCCTTGTAGCCGTAGATGCGGTAGACGCGGCCTTCCTTCACGGCCCGGACGAGGTAGGCGAGAAAACCATGGAGCTCCGCCGCGGAGTGATTGGGGCCGGTCAAGCACCCGCCGCGGAAGCACACCGTAGGCATGCCGAAGTATCGTCCGTATTCCTGGACCATGACGTCGGCGGCCAGCTTGGACGCGCCGAACACGCTGTGGAGTGAGGCATCGACCCGGCAGCTCTCATCGATCCCCTCGTGGTCGAGCGGGTCGCGATACTCCCAGCGAGTCGCGAGTTCGATGAACGGTTTCTCGTTTGGCGCGTCGCCGTACACTTTGTTCGTGCTCATGAATATGAACGGGGTGTCCGGACAGTGGTGGCGGGCCGTCTCGAGCAAATTCACGGTCCCCATCGCGTTGATTCCGAAGTCATCAAGGGGACGGCGCGCGGCCAGGTCATGCGAAGGCTGGGCCGCGCAGTGAAGAATAAGGTCGGGACGATGGCGCTGGAAGAGGGAGGGGATGGCATCGCCATCGCGGACGTCCAGCTCGTGGTGCGTGAAGTGACGGGCTTCGCGCCGGAGCCGCTCCAGGTTCCACGTCGTGTCGCCGTCGGGACCAAAGAAAGACCGGCGCATGTTGTTGTCGACGCCGTGAACCTCCCACCCGAGCTGGTCGAAGAACATCACGGCCTCGGAACCGATGAGCCCACTGCTGCCCGTGACGATGGCGCGTTTCACGATCGCGGCCTCCCTCCGGAGCCACCTCGCTCCAGAGTTATGCGTTCCCAGGACGGGAGAATATTCAACATGAGCACGCTGCGGCGGCGGTCACGGCCCGAGGTGGCTGGCGGCCCCTTGACGCACTCTGCCAGACTCAGACACCGTCCTCCCCGGAACCCCTAAGAGCCGATGCCACAGCGCACATTAGCAGCCACCCCACGGGTCAGCATCAGCCCGCCGGGCTGAGCGTCATGCTACGCGGGCACACCGCGGCCAGCAACCGGCAAGTAAACCGAGCAGGTCAGCAGGGATGATGCTCGCGATGCAGGCCCGACGGCGGCCGCCGCGCTCGCGAGAATCAGCTCAGGGCGCAGCAGCGCCGGAGGCGGGCGGGCGGGACCGGCCGCGGCCCCGATGGGGAACGGCCCAGGTGCGGAAGAATCTTCCCTATCACTGCAGGATCATGCACAGTCGCAATTAGCTGCAGTCGACCTCGACGGTTCGGGCAGGTCAGCACGTCAATGACAAACGCTCGCTGCATCAAGGCCGCCCAGGTCCGGCCGAGCAGCGAGCACTTAAAGGACCCGAGGCAGGCGGTGCTCGCGCAGGGCTACCTGCCTCGTCGTCTTTTCTATCCGGCTCTCTGTTCGGCACGCTCTCGGAGGCGACCCGCTCGTCGGTCGCCGTGACCGCGGGATCCGGCCGTCCGAGGACGCGAGCTGCGGTTGCAGGTGACGCATCACGCCGTGGGCGACGCGTCCA
This sequence comes from Candidatus Methylomirabilota bacterium, assembly GCA_035311385.1. Classification (GTDB taxonomy): domain Bacteria; phylum Methylomirabilota; class Methylomirabilia; order Rokubacteriales; family CSP1-6; genus AR37. The sequence continues at coordinate 6,778 of DATGCY010000243.1, read as the reverse complement.
GTCTCGCTGCCGAGTCGAATCGTGGCCCACCGGCCTGGCAGTCCCTCACGGCAAGTTCGGACAGGTTTTTCGGTAAGGTTCGTCGCCGACGTACTCCTTCCACTCCTGAGCGGTGAGGTTGCGGCTCAGCCGCGCGCACGTCGCAGCGAGGAGCGCCTGTTGCCCGAGGGGATGGTGAACGACGAGCAGCGTTTGCCCGACCAGGCTGATCGTGGTCAGCGTGGCGGTGTCCGGGCTGAGCACCGCAGCTCGCGCGCCGCCGGTGAGTGCCAGCCGCGAGACCTCCTCACCCGAGGCGGCACGCCAGACGTGAGCCACGCCAGACGACTCCGTGACCAGCAAGGTCCCGTCGGCGCTCCAGGTCAGGGGAACGACCCGACCACGGTGCGGGAACCGCCCGAGTTCGGCGGCGGTCGTCGAGTCCCAGATGCGAGCGGTGCGGTCGCCACTGCCCGTGGCAAGACGCCGGCTGTCCGGGCTCCACTCGAGGCCGATGACCGGGCCATCATGCGTGCCCCGCATGCCCTCACCTCCAGTCGCCGCATCCCAGACACGGACGGTATGATCCTCGCCCGCCGACGCTATCCAGCGTCCGTCCGGGCTCCAGGCGACATCCGCGACCCGAGGGTCGTGCCGCATGCGGGCCACAGCCTGCCGCGTCGCCAGGTTCCACACGACGATCGGCTTGCTCTCGTATCCTGCCGTCACAAGCCGCTGCCCGTCGGGGCTCCACGCAATGGCGAGGACCGGCCCGCCGTGGGCCAGGCGGAAGCGCTCTTGCCCCGTATCCGTCTCGATCACCAGGACCTGACCGTCCCTGGTGCCCGCGGCGAGAAGCCGCGTGTCCCGACTCAGCGCAACGGCCTGAACGCGGTCGCGCTGCGTCACGTGGAAGATCTCGCGGCCGCTCTCACCGTCCCACAGGCGGACGGCGTACTCGCCGCCGGTCCCGCTGGCCGAAGCAACGAGCCGGCCGGTCGTGCTCGCCGCCATTGTCTGAAGCGTCCCGTCGAGAGTGAGGCGGCGGCCCTCGCCGGCCCCCGTGTCCCACACCCGCACCCCCTGGTCGAGCCCTCCGGTGGCGAGGAGACGGCCGTCCGGCTCCCACGACACTCCCGTGAGGTTGTCGTCATGAGGCAGGCGAGCCAGCTCGCGGCCATCCTCCGCATCCCAGACCCGGGCGATTCGATCGTTGCTGCCGCTGGCGAGGTATTTGCCGTCCCGGCTCCAAGCGAGCGCGGTGACCGGCTTCTGGTGAACGAGCGGCGTTTCCGGGCGCTGATTGAAGCTGGGAAGCTCCCAGATCCGGATGGCGGAGCTCTCGGTATACCCGCAGGCGAGGCGCTGCCCGTCTGGACTCCAGGCGAGCACATCGACCCGTCCGTAATTCGGCAGCGGCTTCAGCTCGAGCCCTGACTCCGCGTTCCAGAGGTGAACCACTTTGCTCTCGTCCGATGTGGCGACCTGCCTGCCGTCAGCGGTGACCGCCACTGCCAAGACCGGATTCGGATGGGTAAGGCGGTGAACTTCCCGGAGGCTGTCCGCGTCCCACAGGCGCGCGATCCGGTCGCGGCCGCCCGTGACGATGACCCCCGCGCCCCACGCGACGGCCACCACTTTGCCGCCATGTTTCAGGCGCCCTAAATCGCGGCCGGACTCCACATCCCAGACGTGAGCGGAGTCGTCATCGTCGGCCACTGCGAGCCGGCGACCGTCGGGGCTCCAGGCGAGTCTGCGGGCCTCGCCGGGGTGGCGCAGGTCGAGTCGCGCGCGATTGCCGGGACGACTCCAGACGAGCACGGTCCCGCCGCCGACAGCGGCGGCGATCCGCGTCCCGTCCGGGCTCCAGGCGACCGCCTGCACGGGGGCGCTGGTGGGGTACTCGCCCACCTGCGGTCGCCACAGGAGGAACGCCTCCCGCACCAGCCGGTCGTTGTCGAAGAGCGGCTGCCGTTTCAGGGACTCGGCGGCGACGAGGACGATCAGGTCTCGACGATTCGGTGTATCGCGCTGCAGGAGGTCGGCCTGCGCGGCGAGCTGGCGGGCAAGGACGAGCCGCTTGGCCTCCTCGGCCTCCTTCCGCTGCTCGTCCGCGAGCTGGCGCTGTGTCTCGGCCTCCTTCCGCTGCTCCTCCGCAAGCTGACGCTGTGCCTCGGCCTCCTTCTGCTGCTGCTCCGCGAGTTGGCGCTGCGCCTGCGCCGCATCGCGCTGGATCTTGGCCTCGTCCCGCTGCGTCTTGGCCTCGGCGAGGGCACCGACCGCTTGGGCCCTCGCCTGGGTAGCGGCGTCGCGCTGCTGCTGGGCGATATCGCGCGCCCGCTTCGTTTCCGCCACCGACACCTCGAGCTGGCGGAGCGCATCCTCGGCGCGTTCACGCTCGGCCTCGGCCCGTTCTCGCCCGCGTACCGCCTCCGACCGCTGGGCCTCGGCCTCCGACTGTAGTGCGGCCGAGGTGCGCCACAGGTAGAGGAACTGTGCGGAGATGGCGAGCAGAGCAAGGACGACACCGCCCGCCACCCACGCCATCCGACGCTGCCGCCGCGCTCGGATGCGTGCCCGCTCCCTGTCCCGTTGCTCGCGCACGACCGTGGTGAGCCGGTCGTGGATCAACTCCACCCGCTCGGCCCCGAGCTGGTGGTCGATGCGCAGCAAGCGGCGATCCACGAGTCGGCGCAGGAGGGGCTCGGTGAGCTGTCCCTGGTCGAGGGCGTCGTGCAACGGATAGCTGTTCCGGAAGCCGCCCTCGGTGATCAGGGCATCTTCAATGAAGCGCCGAGTCTTTTCCGGAACGTCGGCTACGCAGCGCTGGTAGAAGTCAGCAATGATCGCGTTGCCGGTCTCGCTCAGCAGCGCGGCGTCGATGGTGGCCCGCGCTCGTGCTTTCCGTTTTTCGTTGAGACCCGCGCACACCAGGCTGAGCAGGGCGGGTTCGAGCTCCAGATTCTCCCACGGCGGGTCGGCGGTCTGGCCGCGCCTCGTGCCCGGGCCGGCCTTCTCGACTTTTGTTTGCACCGCGGCGACGAAGCGGACGATCTCCCGGGCCGTGTCGTCGCGGACCAACTCGTGAGCCCTTCCCCCTGGCCTGTTCCCGCTCACGACCTGCAGGGCTCGATCGGCGCTCATCGGAAGCAGGCGCAGACGGTTGCGCATGAGCGAAGGCAGTTCGCCCTTCCAGCCTTCCACTTCGGGCAGGAAGTCCTCGCGGAAGCTCAGGAGCACTTTGTAGCGCTGGCCTCGCAGATCCAGGTGCTCGGCCGACGCGCCCCCTTCGATGCGCTGAGCCAGGTCGGCCGGAATGCGGTTCTCGATAAGGTCAGCGAGGTCGAGCCGGAGCCGCTCGATGGCGTCGGCGTTCTCCGCCCCGAGGGTGAACGTCTCCTCGAACTGGTCGAAGACGAAAAGCGGGATGAGGGGCTGGTTCTTGGCGCTCCACCACTCGACGTGGCGGCCGTGTAAATGCTCCCACAGGCTCTCGCCTTCCTCAGGCGCCGCCGTATCGACGCCGTGCTTCCCGACTTCGGCCTGCAGCGCGACCAGAGCCTGCCGGATGAGCGGCGCCGAGCGATCGCGCATGTTGAGCCGGATATAGACGGGCAGGATGTTCTGCTGTCGGAGCCGCGGGAACAGCCCGGCCTCCAACAGCGAGGTCTTGCCCAGGCCGGACTTCCCGAACAAGACCGTCAGCGGTGCCTGGCTCACGAGGCGCAGCAGCTCGGCCGACTCAGCATCGCGGCCGCTGAAGAAATGCTGCGCCCCCTCGTCGAACGAGCCCAGGCCCGGCCAGGGGTTCTCGGCGTCGATGAGGGTGCCCGCGGCAATGCGCTCAGCGCTCATGCCGGCCTCTGGCTGCGACGTTCACGGATCAGTCGCGTGATCTCGTTGCGCAGATCATCACTCAGGCTTCCGTCGGGCGCGTGGCCGAAATGGGTGCCGAGGAAGCTCGTGGGCACCAGACGGAAAAGCCCGGCGTCGCCGTCGTAGTTCCGATCTACCACGATCGGAACAATGAACTTGCGGCCCTGGATGCGGCGGCTGCGTTCGCTGGCCAGGGTCCATTCCTCGCGAAAGAACCCTTCCTCGCGTGTTTCGGTGTTGGCGGACACCAGCGGGAGGAACAGATAGCAGCCGTTGATGGCGTTCCTGATCTTCTGCTCCCAGTCGTCGCCCGGTTTGAGATCGCTCTTGTCGAACCAGGCCACATCGGCGCCGATTGTCTGCAACCCGGCAAAGATCTGACGGGCCGCGGCAAGGTCGGTGCGCGAATAGCTGATGAAGAAGGTCTCTTCCACGCGGGCTCGAGGGGGGGCGGCTTCCGTCACTTCATCGGTTCGCGGCACGGCTCGCGGGTGCCTTTCTTGCCACCGTCTGGACAGCTCGGCCACGAACTCCCGGGCGGCGCCGGGAAACACCCAGGTGTCGGGACTGAAACGCTCGAGAAAGAGGGTGAGGCTGCCGCTGCTCTCGGAAGATTGCTCGATGAGGAACTCGCGCTTGCTGCGGTTGTCCGCGAGCCGCTGGGTATTGGATACGCGGATGAAGAACCGGCTCAGCCAGTCGGCGAAATTACAGCCGATGAGCAGCAGGTTCTGTTGGCGCAATTCAGAGAACAGCCGCTTCATGGCCTCGCCGCCGTTGATCTGCAGGGTGTGGATGAACTCCAGCGTATCCTCGTCGTGAATGGCGAAGACGAAAGGCGAGGGCGAAGCCTTGCCGAACAGATAGCAGACGGCGGTGTAGGCGGAGGAGGGCTTCTCCGGCACATCGCTGAGGGTGCCGCTCGCCAGCTTGGGCGCGAAGACGATATGGTCGGTTTTCGCCATGCCGCTGTGGCGCTCCGCGTCGATGGCACGCGCGAGTAAGTCGTCCGGAGTGGTGGTGACGAACAGTCTGAAACCGGACACGCTGGCCAGAGTCCGCAGCGCCTGAAGCGATGATTCGGCGGGAGCCTCCAGCAGCGCCTTCAGCAGATCGTTGATCGGGCGGTAGAGGTCCTGCACACGACGACCGCGCTGGGCCACCAGGGCGCACACGGCGTCGTTGAGCTCATGGTGCGGGCGCAGCGAGACGGTGGTGGCACCCGCCGCCGGCTCGCTCTCCGGCGCGCCGGTGCTGGCGACCAGGCCGTACTTCGCCAGCAAACGTTCAGCGAGGACCTGGTAGAGTGGCGTCTCCCGGCCCTCAACGAGAACCGTGAGGAGCTCCGGCCCGACGACAGGAATGATCTCTCCCGCCTCGATCTGGGCAAGCAGCTCATCCCAAAATTCTTCGGCTTCGCGCATGGTGTTTTTGCTTCGCTTACTCTATCCAGCTTTGGATGGTGTGACTGGGTCCACTGCTAGTGACCGGAACTTCGTCGTGGCACGTGGTTTGAGGGCTCAGCAGGGCCCAGGTGGCCCTAGTCCACCACGCTCGCGAGCCGACGAGTGCTTGCGGCTCGTCAGTCATACACGCCTGTTCTTGGATACGGCCGCCTCGTAGCAGGGACGACCCTGGCATCGCGAGCCGATCCTGTCAGAGCCCACCGCCCAAGTCAAACCTGAGCCGTTAGACGTGCTCCTCGTTGATATCGCCGAGACGCTACAGCATCCTGCCCGATAGCTTCGCGGCTGTCGGAGTCTCGTACGCTCGTCGGCGGGACTTCGCGGTATCAGGGACTCTCGAAACGAGGCGCTATCGAGAGCTTCGCCTTGACGATCTTCCAACCCTCCCTGTCGACCCCGGTCATGAGCGCGGTCTCGCCGATGACGAAGGCGTAGACATCGGCCCGGCCCTTCGCGCGGGAAGCCATGGTCCCGCCCGTTGACTCCATCGTGCCCGTCTGGGTATTCAGCGCGCTTTCCGGCATCGCGCCAGAGCCCGCGGCCATGACTGCCACGCTCCCATCCTTGCCGACCTCCCAGCCGCCGCTTTGCTCGAGGCGTCGCAGCGAGTCATCCGACATCAGGAAGAGCGCGCCCGCGAATGACAGCACTCCCGCCTGCATCCCGTAGACGACCGAGGAGATCTCGTAGTAGCTGACGACTCTGCCGTTCACGAGCAAGGCTCCCGACCCCGACTGGAGGAGCCCGTAGACGTAGTTGTCCCGGGTGATCTCTGGAAAGACGAGGATGCCCTTGGCCGTCCGGGCCAGCTGCCTCGCCGCCGGCGTCGTCTCGTACAGGCCGCGGAGCGTGTACTCGACTTGCGCGTCGAAGGTCTGCGCACCGACACGGGGAGCCGACCACGGGGTCGCGAGGAGCGTGCCCAGGAGGGCGACCGCGAGCGCGACACGAGCGAAGGCGTGCCACGCGTCATCGAGACATGCGCGCATCACCGCCATCTTCGAGCCTCTGGGAGCCGCTGTCACAGAAGAAGGCTGAATCAGAGAGCGGAGGGGAAACGCGGCGGCCGCTTCTCCCGGATCGCGGCGGCGCCTTCGCGCACGTCACCGTCCATGAAGGTGAGCATCTCCAGCGCGATCGACTGATCGAAGATCGGCCCTGCCATGCGCAGCCAGTTGTTGAGCGAGCGCTTGGTCCATCGGATGGCCTGCTGGGCCCCCGTGGCCAGCTTGTCGGCCACCTCGAAGGCCTTTGGCATCAGCTCCGCGGGCGGCACGCACAGGCTCACCATTCCGATCCGCTCCGCCTCGCGGCCATCGATGAAGTCGGAGGTGAGCAGGTAGTACTTCGCCTTGGCCATGCCGCAGAGCAGCGGCCACAGAATGGCGGCGTGATCGCCCGCCACCACGCCCAGCTTGGTGTGGCCATCGGTGAAGCGCGCGGTCTCCGACATGATG
>DATGCY010000242.1:0-2354 GCA_035311385.1 Candidatus Methylomirabilota bacterium | reverse complement strand
GGGATCGGCTCGGAGATCCAGCGCCCGCTCGCCCGGGTGGTGATCGGGGGGCTGATCTCCTCCACCGCGCTCACCCTCCTCGTACTGCCCGCGGTGTACTCGGTGCTCGCGCGGCGGCGCTCCAACCACACCATGGAGCCGGCCGGAGGAGCTTGAGGGCCCGCGGCCCCGTGCTCGACGATGGTCTCGAAAAGGCTCAGCGTGAGGCGATGGGTTCGTGTGCCCTCAGGAAAGTACGGGCGTGCTCGACGACCTTGCGGATCGTCTCCGGTGACTCCTTCCAGGGGAAGATCGAAGCCTCCGCGTTGGGGGCCAAGCTCACGATCTCCATCGAGATGGCGAGCGGATGCGCGGGGATGTCGTCCGGGAGGACGAGGAACGGGGTGCGGCAGGACCGCACGAAATCGCGCGTCACCGTGAAGACGAAGTCGGCGGGCGAGCGGTAGAGGTTGTGCAAGTAACGCTCGATCATGTGCATGGTGATGTCGGGCCGCCGGGCGCACAGGACCGGCCCCCAGTTCGTGATGTTGTTGTTCCAGAAAACGTCGGGGTTCTCCGGCCGGTGCCCGCTCGGCTGGCTCAGCACCGCGGCCACCACACGATCCGGTGCGCGCTGGAGCAGCTTGAGAATGAACGGGCCGCCGATGCAGTTGCCCAGCACGAGGAACTGACGGATGCCCAGGTGGTCCATGAGGCCGAGCTGATCGTCCGCGTAGGCGTCCCACGGCTTCTCGATCTGGAGCGGGCCGGTGGATTGCCCGCTATTGGCGTTGCGCAGGTCCATGCTGATGCAGCGAAAGTCGTCCTTGAACTCCTCCATGGCGTTGAAGGCGGCCCCCGTCGACCACCAGGAGATCGTGGAGTTGAGACCGCCGCCTGGGATCAGCAGCAGCGGAAACCCGGAGCCGGCCTCTTCATAGTGAATGCGCACCTCACCACGCTCATAAAATGGCATCAGTCTCTCCTTCCTCATGGGGTGGGTAGGCCGACAGTCTAGCGCTTCGCGGCTCGCGCGTCTCGGCATGCTTCTCTCCGGCGGCCGGAGTGTTACGACGTAGGGAACTCCCCCTCTTGACATCGGAGGGGCTGCGGCGCGAGTGCTATGGGCAAGGGTTGAGTCCGTCGCCGTGAACCTACTACCAAGGAGGCGACCCGGAGGGCCCTGCTGACCGACCAATGACCCGACACGCCAGTGATCCGACATAGGGGAGGGACGCCATGAACCCGACGATCATCAACCTGATCATTCAGCTGGTGAGTGGCGCGGTGGGCGGCAACATTGCCGGAGGTCTCCTGAAGTCACTGAACCTTGGGCCCGTAGGCAACTCCATCGCAGGGATCGTGGGCGGTGGCCTGGGAGGACAGATCCTGAGTATGATGATGCATGCCGGCGGGGCGAGCGCGGGAGCGGCCGGCGGCGGTCTTGACATCGGTTCCATCGTTGCGCAGATCGTGGGAGGCGGGATCGGCGGAGGGGTGGTGATGGTGATCGTCGGTTTCATCCGCCAGATGATGGGCGGGGCGAGCGCGCGGTAGTCAACCCCACCCCGCGCAAGCAGGGAGCCGAAAACTCACGAGGGGTTACGGGGGATCCCGTAGCCCCTCGAACTTTTTGACGGAGCTGACGGGTGTCGAAGTGTGCTCTCATCGGTGCTCCAGCGCGGTGAGATCGTCAGGCGACAGCCTGACTCTCGCCGCTTTCGCGTTCTCCTCCAGGTGCTGCATCGAGCGCGTGCCGGGGATGGGAAGCATCACCGGCGAGCGCGCGAGGAGCCACGCGAGCGCGACCTGAGCCGGCGTCGCGGCCAGCCGTGCCGCGATGTGTTGCACCCGAGCGACGCGCAGGGCGCGGTGCCGGTTGCCCCCCAGCGGGGACCACGGAATGAACGCGATGCCGGCCCGTTCGCAGGCGGCGAGTACGGCGTCCGACGAGCGCTCTCCGACGAAGTATTCGTTCTGCACCGAGACGATGGGCGCGATCTGGCGCGCCTCGTCGAGCTCGCTCACCGAGACGTTCGACACCCCGAGGTGTCGGATCTTGCCGGCACGTTGCAGCTCCGCGAGAGCGCCCATCGACTCTGCGAACGGAACGTTCGGGTCGGGGGCGTGGAACTGATAGAGGTCGATGCGCTCGAGGCGAAGGCGCTTCAGGCTGCCATCGAGCGCGCGGCGCAGATGCTCCGGGCGGCCGCATTCGTCCCACCGGTGGCGGCTCGGACGGACCAGCCCACCCTTGGTGGCGATCACGAGCTCCTTCGGATAGGGATGCAGAGCCTCGGCGATGAGCTCCTCGGAGACGTTGGGCCCATAGCTGTCGGCGGTATCGAAGAAGGTGTGCCCCAGATCGAACGCAC
>DATGCY010000241.1:0-6877 GCA_035311385.1 Candidatus Methylomirabilota bacterium | reverse complement strand
ATACCAGGGCTTCTTCTATCCGCTCGACGCGGTGGCGGACTGGAATCGGCTCTATGGTCCCCGGGGATTCTTCCAGTACCAGTGCGTGCTGCCCCGCTCGGCGGGCGCCGTCGCCGTCGCCGCTCTCCTCGAGCGGTTGGGCGCGGCGGGCGCCGCCTCCTTTCTCGCCGTCATCAAGGATTGCGGCCCCGAGGCTGACGCCTATCTGTCCTTTCCCCTCGAGGGCACGACCCTCGCCCTCGATCTGCCCTATCGCGGCCCGCAGACGGAGGCCCTCGTCCACGAGCTCAACGCCATGGTGATGAGCGCGCGTGGCCGTGTGTATCTCGCCAAGGATGCGGTGACCCGTGCGCAAGATTTCGCGAGCATGGTGCCCCGGCTCGGCGAGTGGTGCCGCGTACGCGACCGATGGGACCCCGAGCGGAGATTCCGCTCCGCACAGTCGGTGCGGGTGCTGGGCGACCGCGCGTGAAGGCGGCCGTGGTCGGCGCCACACGCGGCATGGGCCGCGCCGTCGCCCGCCTCCTCGCGGAGCGCGGGGACACCGTGGTCCTCCTCGGGCGCGATGCCGCGGAGCTCGCAATCTCGGCCCGCGACCTGTCGGCTCGGGGCGCGCGTGGGATCATCGCCACCGGGCACCTCGACCTGGCTGAGCCCTCGGCATTCTCCGCCGCTCTCGACCAGGCCGATCAGGCGTCGGGCGGGCTCGACATGCTGGTGGTGACAGCAGGCGACTTTGCCGCCCACGAGGCCCTCGCGCGGGACGCGGAGCGCCTGCGCCGGCTTCTCGACGTCAACTTTACTGCCACCGCCGTGCTCTGCCAGCTGGCCGCCGAGCGGTTCGCCGCGCGTGGCGGCGGTACTGTCTGTGCCTTCAGCTCCGTGGCGGGGGACCGCGCTCGGCGCAGCAACTATCTCTACGGCGCCTCGAAAGCCGGCCTCTCCGCGTTCCTCGACGGGCTTGGTCTCGCCTACGGCAACCGCAACGTCCGCGTCATCTGCGCCCGGCCCGGCTTCGTAAGAACAGGCATGACCGCGGGGCTTCCCGTCCCGCCCTTCGCGGGCGAGCCCGACGCCGTCGCTCGCGTCGTCCTCCGTGCGCTCGATCGCGGCGCGCCGGTCGTGTATACCCCACCCATCTGGCGCTGGGTCATGCTCCCCATTCGCCTCCTCCCCCGCGCCCTCATGCGACGAATCCGCTTCTAGACGGCGGCATGGGGTAGGGTTGGCACGCCGGGCGCGCTTCCGCTCTGGGCCCGCGGTTTCCCGTCGCGGTAGAATGAAACTCCATGTCTGATACGGTCAGAGTTCGCTTTGCCCCGAGCCCCACCGGCTCCTTCCACGTGGGTGGCGCTCGCACTGCCCTGTTCAACTGGGCGTTCGCCCGTCACCACCAGGGCGTGTTCATTCTCCGCATCGAGGACACGGATCGTTCGCGCTCCACCGCCGAGCACATCGATCAGATCGTGGCGGCCATGCGCTGGCTCGGGCTCGACTGGGACGAGGGGCCGCCGACGCCCGGTTACCGTCAGACCGAGCGCTTCGACATCTATCGCGCGCACGCCGAGCGATTGCTCGCCGAGGGGCGCGCCTACCGGTGTCGCTGCACTCCGGAGACGCTGGACGTCTTGCGGGAGGCGGCTCGCGCCCGCAAGGAGCAGTTCCGCTATCCCGGCACCTGTCGTGACGCCGACGTGCCTGCCTTGGAGCCCCACGCCCTTCGCCTCCGAGTGCCGCCGGACGGGCAGACCACGGTGGAGGACGCGATCCTCGGCCGAGTCGCCTTTGACAACACCGTCCTCGACGACTGGATCCTCGTGCGTACGGATGGCACCCCCACCTACAACTTTTGCGTGGTGGTCGACGACGTGACCATGAAGATCACCCACGTGATCCGCGGCAACGACCACCTCAGCAACACGCCGAAGCAAATCGCCTGCTACGACGCTCTCGGCTACGCGACGCCCGTCTTCGCCCACATCCCCATGATCCTCGCTGCGGACCGAAGCAAGATGTCCAAGCGGCACGGTGCTACCACCGTGGAGGAATTCCGCGACCAGGGCATCCTTCCCGGCACCCTCGTGAACTACCTCGCCCGCCTCGGCTGGTCGCACGGCGACCAGGAAATCTTCACGCCCGCGGAGATCGCGGAGCGCTTCGACCTCGCGCACGTCGGCAAGGCCGGGGCCATCTTCGATCGGGAGAAGCTTCTGTGGCTCTCCCTCGAGTGGATCAAGGCCACGCCGCCCGAGCAGCTCGCCACCCTGCTGCCTCCCTTCATCGAGCGCGCGGGCTATCCGGCGACCATGGACGCGGAGCGACTCGCCCGCATCGCCCAGACGCTCCAGGAGCGTTCGCACACCCTGGTGGAGATGGTGGAACAGGCCGCCTTCTACTTCCAGGCGCCCGCGAGCTACGATCCCCAGGCCATCGCGAAGTTCTGGGGTCCGGAGGCCGCCTCCCGCTACGCGGCCCTCATCAAGCGCATCGAAGTCCAAGTCGCCTTCGATGCCGAGAGCCTCGAAGGGCTCTATCGTGGTCTCACCTCCGAGATGGGGCTCAAGCTCGTCGATCTCGCGCAGCTCACTCGCATCGCGCTCACCGGCAAGGCGGCGAGCCCACCGATCTTCCAGGTGGCGGGCATCCTGGGCAAGCCCGAGACCATCGTGCGTCTGAAGGCGGCGCATCGAGCCGCCTCGGGCCCGCGATGAGCCGTCTGCTCCTCGCTCGCCACGGCGGTCTGAAGGCGGCGCATCGAGCCGCCTCGAGCTCGCGATGAGCCGTTTGCTGCTCGCTCGCCACGGCCAGTCCCTGTCCAACGCCGTGCGCCGCTTCCAGGGACTTCAGGACGTCGCGCTCTCCGAGCTGGGTGTCCGCCAGGCCGCGGCCCTCGGCCAGGCCCTGTGCGGACGCCGCGTCGTCGCCATCTATGCGAGCCCGCTCACGCGGGCCCGCCGAACGGCCGAGATCGCCGCAGAGGGACTCGGCCTCCCCGTGACGCAGGTCGACGATCTCCGCGAGTTGTCCCTGGGCGAGTGGGAAGGGCAGACCGTGGAGGAGATCAGCGCGCGTCCCGGCAATCCGTACACACAGTGGGTGCGCGACCCCGTCGCCTACCTGCCCCCGGGCGCCGAGCCGCTGAGCGACGTGCAGGCACGGGTGGTGCGCGCCATGGAGGCCATCGCCGCCGCCCATCCGAATGGCCAGGAAGCTCTCGTGGTCTGTCACGGCGGCGTCATCAGCGCATACCTCGCGCACTGCCTCGGGCTGCCCCTGAGGTCGATCTGGCGGCTCACCCTGTCGAACGGCTCGCTCACGGAAATCGCCCCGCCCCGGGTGCGCTCCGTCAACAGCACGCGACACCTGGCCGGGCTCGCCGCAGGCGGGCCGCTCGCCCCTTCGAGGTTCGGCGTCTAGCCATGGTGCTCCTGGGCCTCTTCGGCGGCCTCGCCCTGCTCCTGTACGGCATGCAGCTCTGCGGCGAGGGACTCCAGCGTGCGGCAGGCGGTCAGCTTCGCCACGTCCTCACGAGCATGACGCGCAATCGTTTCACCGCGGTGTGCTCGGGCGCCCTCGTCACCACGCTCATCCAGTCCTCGTCGGCAACCACCCTGATGCTGATCGGCTTCGTTTCCGCGGGCCTCCTCACCTTCCGCCAGTCCCTGGGTGTGATCCTGGGCGCGGACATCGGCACGACGTTCACGGTGCAGCTCATCGCCTTCAAGGTGCAGGAGCTCGCGCTGCTCCTCGTCGGGGTTGGCTTCGCGCTGAGCTTCTTCGCGCGCCGCGGCCTCGCCAAGAGCCTCGGTCAGGTCGTGCTCGGCTTCGGCCTCGTCTTCCTCGGCATGCGGATCATGTCGGAGGCCCTCGCGCCGGTGGCCGAGAGCTCGCTCGCTCGTCAGGTGCTGGTCGCCCTGTCGAGCAACGCGGTCCTCGGCCTCCTCGTGGGCGCCATCTTCAGCGCGGGCATGGCGTCCTCCGTCGCCACCATCGGCCTCATCCTCTCCCTCGCCCAGCAGGGGCTCCTGCCCCTCGACGGGGCCATTCCCGTGGTTCTGGGAGCGAACATCGGCACCTGCGCGACGGCGCTCGCGGCGAGCCTCCGTTCCACCGCGGATGCGCGCCGGGTGGCCGTGGCGCATATCGCCTTCAAGGTGCTGGGCGTGGCGTTGGCGCTGCCCTTCCTCTACCCACTGACCGCGTTCATCGCGGGCACAGCCCAGGAGCCCGCGCGCCAGATCGCCAACGCGCACACCCTGTTCAACGTGGGCATCAGTGCGGTGTTCCTGCCGTGGGCGCCGCTGGCCGCGCGCGCCATCACCGCCATGGTCCCCGAGGAGATCAAAAGCGGCGACAATCCCTTCAAGACCCGCTACCTCGACGACCGCTACCTGGATCAGCCCTCGCTCGCCCTCGGCCAGGCCACCCGCGAAGCGCTCCGCATGGGCGACGTGGCGCAGGGTATGCTGCGAGACGCCATGGCCGCCCTGCGCTCGGACAACCAGGAGCTCCTCGAGGACGTGGAGCGCCGGGACGATCAGCTCGACTATCTCGAGCGCGAGATCAAGCTCTTCCTTTCGCGCCTGGGACAGGAGACCATGTCCCCCGAGCTGAACCGCAAGGAGATCGCGCTCATCTCCTTCATCGGCAATCTCGAGAACATCGGCGACATCGTGGACAAGAACCTCATGGAGCTGGCCCGCAAGAAGCTCTATCAGAGCCGGCGCTTCTCGGAGGCCGGGGAGGCAGAGCTCTTGGAGTTTCATGGCATGGTGTCCAAGAACCTCGAGCGAGCCATCGCGGGCTTCGCCGCCAACGACCGCACCCTCGCCCAGGAAGTGCTGGATCAGCGTCCCGCCATCCGCCAGCGCGAACGCGAGCTGCGCGCCTCCCACCTCGCCCGCCTTCGCCAGGGGCTAGCGGAGTCGCTGGAGACCTCCGAGATCCACCTCGACGTGCTGACCAATCTCAAGCGCATCTCGTCACACATCTCCCAGCTCGTCTTCCCGATCCTCGAGGAAGACGCCTGAGGTTCGTGTCATGCCATCACGTCTGCGGATCCTGCTTATAGCGTCCGAGGCATCGCCCTTCGCCAAGACGGGCGGGCTGGGTGACGTGACGGGCGCGCTGCCCCGAGCCCTGCGCGCCCTCGGCCACGACGTCCGCATTTTCATGCCGCACCACCGTGGAGTCGAGCTGCATGCCACGGAGATCCGCACGGTCGTGCCGCGTCTCGCCGTGCCCCTGGGCGATCGCGTGGTCGAGGGCGCGCTGCAGGAAACGGACGGTCCCGGCGGCGTTCCCGTGTACTTGCTCGCCCAGGATCAGTACTTCGACCGGGAAGGCCTCTATGGCACTGCCGACGGCGACTACTGGGACAACTGCGAGCGCTTCGTGTTCTTCTGCCGGGGCGCCCTCGAGTCCCTCATCGCGCTCGGCAGCACCTGGCGACCGCAGCTGCTCCACGTCAACGACTGGCAGACCGGGCTCGTTCCCGTCTACCTCAAGACGCTCTACCGTGACCACCCCGTTCTGGGCTCCGTCGGCTCGCTGCTGACCATCCACAACCTCGCGTATCAGGGCGTGTTCTGGCACTACGACATGGCCATGACGGGGCTCGGGTGGGATCTCTTCACCCCGGCGGGTATCGAGTTCTACGGCAAGATCAACTTCCTCAAGGGCGGCCTCGTCTTCTCGGACCTCCTCACCACGGTGAGCCGCACCTACGCGGCGGAGATCCGCACCCCGGAGTTCGGCAACGGCCTCGATGGCGTGCTCGAGGAGCGCGCGGCCGATCTCTACGGGGTGATCAACGGCATCGACTACGAGCAGTGGAATCCTGCCAAGGACGCGGCGCTCACGCGCCCGTATTCCGCCGACGAGCCCGAGGGGAAGGCGGCCTGTCGCGAGGCCCTCCGCCGGGAGCTCGATCTCGAGGACTCGCGCGGGCCCATCGTGGGCATGATCACGCGCCTCGCCGGCCAGAAGGGCCTCGACCTCGCGCTCGAAGGCCTGCCCGCCATCCTCGAGGCCGGCTGCCAGGTCGCGCTGCTCGGCGCCGGGGAAGCCCACCTCGAGGACGCGTGGATGCAGGCGGCGGCAGCTCACCGCGGACGGGTGGCCGTGCGCCTGGGCTACGACACCGCGCTCGGGAGCCGGATCTACGGCGGCGCCGATTGCTTCCTCATGCCCTCGCGCTACGAGCCCTGCGGCCTGGGCCAGCTCATTGCCCTCCGCTACGGCGCGGTGCCCATCGTGCGGCGCACGGGCGGGCTCGCCGACACCGTGAGCGAGTTCGATCCCGCACGTCGTGCCGGCACGGGCTTCCTCTTCGACGCCTTCGAGGTCGGCGCCATGGTGGACGCGGTCCAGCGGGCCGCGACCGCTTTCCGGCGACCCGAGCAGTGGAGCGCGCTGGTGCGGAACGGGATGACGGAAGATTTCTCCTGGGACGCCTCCGCCCGCGAGTACGCTCTCCTCTACAAGAAGGCACTCCGCCCCGCCGCCCCCCGGCCTTCACGGAGGTCTCGATGAAGAAGATCGAAGCGATCATCAAGCCGTTCAAGCTGGACGACGTCAAGGAGGCGCTGACGGAGCTCGGCATCATCGGCATGACGGTGACCGAAGTGCGGGGCTTCGGGCGCCAGAAGGGGCACACCGAGCTGTATCGCGGGTCGGAATACACCATCGATTTCCTTCCCAAGGTCAAGGTGGAGCTGGTGGTGCCCGACGCGCTCGTGGAGAAGGTGGTGGCCACGGTGGCCGCCGCGGCGCGCACCGGCTCCATCGGCGACGGCAAGGTCTTCGTGCTTCCCATGGGAGAGGCCATCCGCATCCGTACCGGAGAGAAGGGGGAAGCTGCCATCTGACGCCGCCG
>DATGCY010000240.1:0-2509 GCA_035311385.1 Candidatus Methylomirabilota bacterium | reverse complement strand
TCGTCGAGCAGGGAGTTCGTATCGGTCAGCAGCGGACGCTCAAGCAGGATCTCGAGTTCGGCATCGCCCAGCTGGTGGAGATTGCGCTGCGCGCCCTGAGCGCCGCCATCAACGACACCTTCACGGGTCTGACCTGCGTCGATTGGCTGGGAGACGAGCTGCGGGCCTTCGCCTTGATGACCCAGGACACGGGCGCGTGCCGTGGGCGTGACGGGTCCATCAGGCTCGCATGGCCGCCGCTCCGGCTGGCACGCCTTACGGCCAGCGCGTTCAATCAGATTCGCCAGGCCGCCACCGGCAATCCGGCCGTGAGCATCCGGCTCCTCCAGGTCTTTGCGCGCCTGGCCGAGCAGGTGGAGGACCCTGCTCTCCGCGAAGCCCTGCGGCAACAGGTCGACGCCGTCTGGGAGGCCGTGTCCGCGCAGGCGCTGGTCAAGTCGGACCGGGCGGACGTCGAGAAGGCCTACCGTCGCGCCTGCGACCTCCTTGGGCCCCGCTGATGGAGAAGCTGCTACGCGGAGTTTCCGTCTTCATTCGGCGCCGGCGGCCCGGTCTCCGCGCCACCTTCAAGCGCCTCGCGCAGGGTCAGAATCCGATCGCGCTCCTGCTGGCCTGCTCGGACAGCCGTGTGGTGCCGAGCCTGCTCCTGAGCGCCGACCCTGGTGACATCTTCGAGGTGCGGACCGTCGGAAACATCATCGCCCCGGCTGATGCGGCCGGCGAGACCGCGATGGGCGACGAGTCGGAAGCGGCGGCCATCGAGTACTCGCTGATCGCGCTCAACGTGAGACACATTGTCGTCATGGGGCACTCGAGCTGCGGGGCCATGGCCAAGGTGCTGTCCGCGCATCCGCTGGAAGGCGCTCCCAATCTCGAGCGCTGGCTCGTGCACGCGAGGAAGGCGAGCGATCGGCTGGCCGCGGCCGCCTTCATCGATCGCGCGCTCTCTCCTGGCGATCAGCTTTCTCAGGCGAACGTGCTTCAGCAGCTCGAGCATGTGCGGAGCTACGCCCTGGTGGCAGGACGGGTCGCGCAAGGAGACCTGGAGTTGCACGGAGCGTGGTTCGATATCGAGCGGGCCGATCTGCACATCTGGAGTGCGA
This sequence comes from Candidatus Methylomirabilota bacterium, assembly GCA_035311385.1. Lineage (GTDB taxonomy): Bacteria > Methylomirabilota > Methylomirabilia > Rokubacteriales > CSP1-6 > AR37. The sequence continues at coordinate 1,406 of DATGCY010000240.1, read as the reverse complement.
AGAAGAGCCGTTTCATCCGCATGGACGAGGCGGTGATTGCGCGGGTGCTCGCCGCTGGTACGCCCCTTACCGGCTGAACGGACAATGGATTTGGAGACGCCCTCGAGGGCGCGCGTCGCGCCAGTTTGAAGCCCCAACAGGCGAGAAGTCGGATCAGAGCGACGTGCTACGATGCGGCATCCCACGAACGAGGAGGGCGTCCACATGAAGCTTGGAGTGGTGTTTCCACAAACGGAGATCGGCTCCGATCCCGCCGTCGTCCGGGACTATGCGCAGGCCGCCGAGAGCGCGGGCTACGATCATCTGCTCGTGTTCGACCACGTGCTGGGCGGCACGCTGGAGCGCTTCGACACGCTCGGCCGCCGGCCGCCGTATACGGACCAGAGCCCGTTCCACGAAGTGTTCGTCCTGTTCGGGTTCCTGGGCGCCTGCACCCAGAAGCTCGAGCTGGTCACCGGCATCGTGATCCTGCCCCAGCGCCAGACCGCGCTGGTGGCCAAGCAGGCCGCGGCGGTAGACGTGCTGACTCGCGGGCGCTTGCGCCTCGGCGTGGGCATCGGCTGGAACCACGTCGAGTACGAAGGCCTCAACGAGGATTTCCACACGCGCGGGCGCCGCGTCAGCGAGCAGATCGCCGTGATGCGGAAGCTCTGGACCGAGCCCGTGGTCACCTTCAAGGGCTCGTACCACCACCTCGACCGTGCCGGCATCAATCCGCTGCCTGTCCAGCGCCCTATCCCGGTGTGGATGGGCGGCATGGCCGAACCCGTGCTCAAGCGCGTGGCACAGATCTCGGACGGCTGGTTCCCGCAGTTTCAGCCTGGCGACGAGGCGAGCCACACGCTCGATCGCGTGCGCACGTACATGGAGGAGGCGCGGCGACCGCTCTCTGCCGTGGGCATCGAGGGCCGCTTCACCTATGGTATCGGTGGTCCCGCCGAGTGGACCAAGCGCGCGAAGGAGTGGCGCGCCCTGGGCGCCACGCACCTGTCGGTGAACACGATGGGCTCCGGCCTGTCCCCGCGCGCTCACATCGATGCGATCCTGAGAATGAAGCCCGCGCTCGACGAGGCGTGACAGCCGCCGCGACGGTCAGGGAGTGGTGGCCGATCGGAGGATCTCGAGCAGGCGCTCGCGCTTGAGGCAGGCTTCGAATCGGAAGGAGTCGGCGAGGAGAGCGGCCTCGTCGGACCCCACGCCCTCGAAGCATCGCGCGAAGTCGTCCACCATGGGCTCGGCGAGCAGCACGTGGCGGACGAGGCCGTGGATCCACGATCGCACGCCGAAGGGGAAGGGATCGAATCCCGGGAACTCTCGCCGGAGCGTCTCCTCGATCGGCTCGAGGAGATGCCGCACGCCGGCATCGGTCGAGCCCCACGCGTCGACGCCGAGCCGGGCCTTCTTGT
>DATGCY010000239.1:0-2718 GCA_035311385.1 Candidatus Methylomirabilota bacterium | reverse complement strand
CATCGCGGGCGGCAAATGAAATCGTTGTACCTTGCTGACAAAAATGTTAGTTTCCGCGCCGGCCTGCATGAGGGAAGCTTCCCCTCAGTTGGAGGCTGGGGCTATGGAAGGCAACGCGCGGCGCGTCCTCGTCATCGAAGACGACCCCGACACGGCAGAGCAGCTCGTCGATTGCCTGCGCACGAGCGGCTACACGGTCGACCTTGCCCGCGACGGCCAGCAGGGATTGACGCTTGGCCGGAGCGCCGACTACCTCGTGATGACCGTGGATCGCATGCTACCCCGCCTCGACGGCATCGAGGTCATCCGGCGTCTCCGCGACGACGGGATCGTGACGCCGACCCTCATCATCAGCGCCCTGGGAGAGGTCGACGATCGCGTTCGCGGCTTGCGCGCGGGCGGCGACGACTATTTGGTCAAGCCCTTCGCCTTTGCCGAGCTCATCGCTCGCGTCGACGCGCTGGCCCGCCGCAGCCCCGCCGTCATGAAGGAGACGCTCGTGCGGGTGGGCGACCTGGAGATGGACCTGCTCACTCGCGCCGTGCGCCGCAAGGGGCGGGAGATCGAGCTGCTGCCGAAGGAGTTCCAGCTCCTCGCGTATCTCGCTCGCCACGCCGGACAAGTCATTCCTCGCGCGCTGCTCTTGCAGCACGTCTGGGATCTGCATTTCGATCCCATGACGAATATCATCGACGTCTATGTTGGTCGCCTGCGACGCAAGGTGGAGGGGGGAGGAGCGTACCCCCTCATCCACACGGTGCGCGGAGTGGGGTTCTGTCTTCGTGCTCCTGAGTAGAACGCTCAAGTCATCGACGTTCCGGCTGGCCTTGGTGTGCATCGCAGTGTTCAGCGGCACCGTCTTTGCGCTGCTGGGCTACGTCTACTGGGCAACCACGGATTTCGTCCGCACCCGGTCCGACCGCGAGATCTCCGCCGACCGCGCCGTGCTCGTGCAGACCTACGAGAAGGCCGGGCGCGACGGGCTCGCCGATCTCGTCACCCGGCGTGTCGCCGGACGCGAGCTCGAAGCCGGAGTCTACGTGCTCGCGGATCCCACGCGCGGTGTTCTGGCCGGCAATCTGCGGAGCTGGCCTCCCGGGCTCCGCGGGCCTCAGGGATGGGCAGACGTCGAAGTGCCAGATGGAGCCGGACACATCCGGCTTCGGGCGACCTACGAGACCTTGCCGGACGGCTCTCGGCTTCTCGTGGGTCGGAGCCTCGACGAGCTCGATCGATTCGTGGGGATCATCAAGACGGCCCTCGTGTACGGGGGAATCTTGACTCTCGTGCTCGCCACCGTGGCCGGCGTCTTCGTCACCCGGCGCACGGTCGGACGGATCGAAGCCATGAACGCGGCGGCGCGGGAGATCATGCAATGCCGGCTGGGCAACCGGATTCCTCTTCGCGGTACCCAGGACGAGTGGGACCAGCTCGGCGAGAACCTCAACGCCATGCTCGACCGGATCGAAGAACTGGTGCGAGAGGTGGGACAGGTGTCCGACAATGTGGCGCACGATCTCCGGACGCCGCTGACCCGCTTGCGCGGGCGCCTGGAGCAGGCCTCTCAGGAGGCCGATCGCGAGCGGTGCCAGGCGCTCATCGCCGATACGACGAGAGAGCTCGACGTCGTCCTCACCATGTTCTCGTCGTTGCTTCGTATCTCTCGAATCGAGGTGCTGGATCCTCGCGTGGCCTTTCGGATCGTCGATCTGGACCGGGTGGCCGGCGAGGTCGCTGAGTTGTTCGATGCGGCGGCCGAGGAGCGGGGCGGGCATGTCAAGTTCGAGGGCACGGGCCGGGTTCCCGTGCTGGGGGACCGGGGTCTGCTCTTCGACGCCATCTCCAATCTCGTGGACAACGCCATCCGACACGGCGGGCCGGGTGATGTCCAGGTGACGGTCCGGAACGATGACCAGCATCCGACCGTCTCCGTGGCCGACCATGGGCCGGGCATTCCCCTCGAGGAGCGCAAGCACGTGCTCAAGCGCTTCTATCGGATCGAGCGCAGCCGCAGCAATCCGGGCAGTGGCCTCGGCCTGAGCCTCGTCGCCGTGGTCGCGCGGCTGCATCAGGCACAGCTCGACATGGGGGACAATGGCCCCGGCTTGAAGATCCAACTTCGATTCCCGCCGGCCGGGAGCTCGGTGGGCGAGCCCGCGCGTGCCCGCCCACAGGAGGCGGCCGGGTAGGGATCCGATCGTCACCTGCCGCGCCGGCGCGCGAACGACCCGACCGGGCAGTCTTGGGCGCGCGCCACATCTCACCGAGCTGAGGAACGCCACCCTGCGTCTCGTGGAGGACCCAGCCGCCCGGGCAGAGCGGTCCGGCAGGATCGGCGTAGCACGAGGTCCGAATGCTCGGATTCCCGCAGCCAGGGTTAGAATAGGGCGCTCAAAACCAAGGAGGTAGCCTTCCTGATGCCGATCCGGACCCGGGACCTGCGCGTCGACAGCATTCGCCCGCTCCTGCCGCCCGCCATCCTCCTCGAGGAATTGCCGCTCACCGAGGCGGCGGCGCTCACCATCGCTCGCGGCCGAGAGGAGATCGTCGAGATTCTCGATGGCCTCAATGATCGGCTGGTGGTGATCATCGGGCCGTGCTCGATCCACGATGCCAAAGCGGGTCTCGACTACGCGGGCCGGCTGCGTACCCTCGCCCACGAGCTCGCCGCCGATCTCCGCATCGTCATGCGCGTCTATTTCGAGAAGCCGCGCACCA
>DATGCY010000238.1:0-2553 GCA_035311385.1 Candidatus Methylomirabilota bacterium | reverse complement strand
ACAAGCGAGCGTCACGAGCGCTCGTCGATGACGGCGCGGAGGCGCGCGGAGCGTCTACGCGAGGTGCTTGCCGAACCAGGTCAGTACTTTCTGCCAACCGTCCATCGCCGCGTGCTGCCGGTAGTGGGGGCGGTCGACGGCGAAGAAGGCATGGCCAGCGTTGTCGTAGGTGTGGAACTCGTAGGTCTTGTTGTGCTGCTTGAGGGCGGCCTCGGTCTTCGCGGTGTCGTCGGGCGATGGGCGCGTGTCCTCCACGCCGAAGAGGCCCAGGAGCGGACACTGGAGATCCTTGGTGAAGTCGATGGGCGCCACGGGCTGGCGCGACGTGAGCTCCTCAGCCTTGGCGACCACACCGCCGCCGTAGCAGTCGATGGCGGCATCGATTCCGCGCAGCGTGCAGGCGGCGAGATAGGCTTGGCGGCCCCCCGAGCAGTAGCCGATGACGCCTACCTTGCCATTCAGATACGGGAGGGCACGGAGGTAGTCGATGGCGCCCTGCACGTCGCCCATGGTGCGGTCATCGGGCATGCCGCCCGCGGCACGGACGCTCGCGCTGTTCTCCTCCGGCGTGGCCTTGCCCTCGCGGAATTGCAGGTTGGGCGAGAGGGTAGCGAAGCCATGATGGGCGAAGCGGCGGGCAATTTCCTTGGTGGGTCCGTCCCAGCCTGGCATGTGGTGGATGACGACGACGCCAGGCAGCCGTCCGCCACCCAGCGGTCGGGCGAGATAGGCGTCGATCAGATCGCCCTGATGTCCACGGAGCGTCACTGTTTCTGCGATCTGGCCTTCGTAGGGCATGGGCTGTCTCTCCTCTGGCATGCGGCATCTCGGCTAGTGGTTTGACCTCTCCTCCGGGCTCTGGCAGGATCGCCCATCATATTAGGGATTCTCTCCCCTCGGGGCCAGGAGGAATGTGTTCCATGCGCAGTCGAATGAGCGGGCATACGATGCGACGCGTCCATGTGTCCGCCCTTGCCTTCGTCGTCATGCTGATGGCTCAAGCCGCGTCCACCGTCCGCGCGCAGGACACAAACCGCGCCGTCGCAGGCGGCGGCATCGCCATCCCCGGCTGGGTCGGGAGGATAGATCCCAAGGAAGCGTCCGCCGGTGACAAGCTCGGCAATGCCAAGCTCGCCAAAGAAGGCGATGCCATGCGCGTGACGACGGGACCCGCCGTCGCCTACTGGACGCCGGACAACAAAGCGAGCGGCAACTACACGGTGAAGGCGACGTTCCGAGAGCCGAAGTACATGAGCCTGAACAACCACCCGCACCCGTATGGGATCTTCATCGCCGGCAATGACATGGGCACCGACCAGCAGAGCTATCTCTACTGTGCGGCCTACGGCAACGGGAACTTCATCGTGCGAGGCTTCGGCCCTGCTCCCTTCCAGATGAATGGCCGGGGGACGGCGAGCCCCGCCGTGAACAAGGCCGCTGGCCCCGGAGAGCCGGTGACGCAGGACATCGCCCTGTCCGTGAAGGGCGACAAGGTCGAGTGCGCCATCAACGGCACCGTGGTCGGCACGTACGACCGGTCTGCTCTCGTCAGCGATGGGAAGCTCAAGTCCACCGACGGCGTGTACGGCCTTCGCTTCTCGCACAACACGGACGCGATCGTGACCGGCTTCACCCTGACCAAGCCCTGAGGAGACCCATGCGACTTCCGTGGCGACTACTGATGGCAGGGGCGGTGTTGCTCGTGCTCAGCGCGATGGTTGGCGGTCCTCCGGACGCCGGCGCGGCCGATGGACAGCTCACGATCGGCGCCCACGTCACGGTGGCGCCTCGATGGCTGGACCCGGGCGAGACGGAATCCGCGATCTCGCCGTTCATGGTGCTCTACGCGATTCACGACGCCCTGGTGAAGCCGATGCCCGCCGGGCCCATGACACCCTGCCTGGCCGAGTCGTGGTCGATGTCGCCGGACGGGCTCACCTTCGACTTCGTGCTGCGGCAGGCCAAGTTCCACAACGGCGATCCGGTGACCGCCGAGGACGTGAAGTTCTCCTTCGAGCGCTACCGGGGTGGGGCCGCATCGTTGCTCAAGAGCAAGGTCAAGGAAGTCAGGGTCATCGACAGCCGGCGCGTGCGCTTCGTGCTCAAGGAAGCGTGGCCCGACTTCATGACCTTCTACGGCACCACCGCCACGGGCAGCGGCTGGATCGTCCCGAAGAAGTACGTCGAGCGCGTGGGCGACGACGGGTTCAAGAGGGCGCCCGTGGGCGCCGGCCCCTACAAGGTCGTCTCGTTCTCGCCCGGAGTCGAGCTGGTCCTGGAGGCCTTCGACGGCTACTGGCGCAAGGCCCCGAGCGTCAAGCGCGTGGTCCTCAAGAGCATTCCCGACGAGACGACGCGCGCGGCCGCCCTCAAGAGCGGCGATGTGGACGTGGCCTACACCTTCAGCGGCGCGGTGGCCGAGGAGCTCCGCCGCAGTCCGGGGCTCCGGATCAGCGCGCATCGCAGCAACGCCGTCTTCTTTCTCGATTTCGTCGATCAGTGGGATCCCAAATCACCGTGGGCCGACCGGCGCGTGCGGCTGGCCGCGAGCAC
>DATGCY010000237.1:0-10773 GCA_035311385.1 Candidatus Methylomirabilota bacterium | reverse complement strand
ATCAAGCGGCCCGGCCTGCTCCACGCCGCCTTCGTGCGGAGCCCCTACGCGCACGCGGTGATCCGCTCCATCAAGCTGGAGGCGGCGCGTCGCCTGCGCGGCGTCGCCCACGTGTTCGCCTTCACCGACCTCGAGCGCTGGATGAAGCCCTTGCCCCTCTTCGGGGCCGTCCCGCCCGGCCTCGCCGCGCGCGTGGCCGTCAGCATGAAACAGGTGCCGCAGCTCGCCATGGGGCGCGACCGCGTGCGTTTCGTGGGAGAGATCGTGGCCATGGTGCTCGCGGAGAGCCGTGCTCTGGCCGAGGATGGCTGCGAGCTGGTCGAGGTCGAGTATGAGCCGTTGCCCGTGGTCACGGACATGGTGGCGGGAGCCGAGCCCGGCGCGCCCGTGATCCATCTCGAGTGGCAAGACAACGTGGCCGTGTCTTTTCAGACGGGCTTCGGCGACGCGGATGCCGCGGTGGCCGCCGCGGACGTGACGGTGCGCGAGCGGCTGGAGATCCAGCGCTACGTGGGCATGCCCATGGAGACACGCGGAGTGGTCGCGCAGTGGGATGCCCGCGACGGCTCGCTCACCACCTGGAACTCGACGCAGGTTGTCCACTTCGTCCAACAGGGCCTGGTCGCCGCGCTCGGCCTGTCCCCGCACAAGATCCGCGTCATCGCGCCCGACGTGGGCGGCGGCTTCGGCACCAAAGCCAACGGCTACCCGGAAGATCTCCTGATTCCTGTCGCGGCCATCGCCAGCCGGCGCCCCGTGAAGTGGACGGAGGATCGCCGAGAGCACATGATGTCGGCGGCGCACGCCCGGCATCAGCTTCACGACATCGAGATCGCCGCGCGCCGCGACGGCACCATGCTCGCCGTACGCGACCGTATCTGGCTCGATCTCGGCGCCTACAACTCCTGGGGCATCGTGCTGCCCTACAACACGGTGGCGCATCTTCTGGGTCCGCACCGCGTGCCGAACCTCCGTGTCGAGTGCCGTGGCGTGGTCACCAACAAGACGCCCAACGCGCCCTATCGCGGAGCGGGGCGGCCCGAGACGGTGTTTGCCATGGACCGCATCGTGGACTGTCTCGCCCGCGCCCTGTCCATGGATCCGGCGGAGCTGAGGCGGAGGAACTACCTCGCCGAGTCGGACATGCCGTACGAGATCGATTTGCCATATCGCGACGGCAATCGCCTGATCTACGACAGCGGCGACTTCAAGGCGGGGTTGGAGGCCGCGCTTTCCGCCATCGGCTACGAGTCGCTGCGAGCAGAGCAAAGGGACTTGCGGACTCGCGGCGTCTACCGGGGCATCGGGCTGTCCGGGTACGTGGAGGGCACGGCCATCGGCCCGTACGAGGGAGCCACGGTAAGGCTCGACCCGTCCGGGCACGCGGTCGTCGCCACGGGCGCCTGCTCGCAGGGGCAGGGGCACGAGACGGCGTTCGCCCAGATCGCCGCCGACGCTCTCGGCATTCCGCTCGATTGGGTCACCGTCGTGGGCGGGGATACGGCGGCCATCCCTTTCGGCGTGGGGACATTCGCCTCGCGCAGTGCGGTCAACGCCGGGAGCTCCATCCACGTGGCGGCCGGGAAAGTGCGCGACAAGATCGCCGAGGCGGCGGCCACGCTCCTCGAGGCCGCGCCCGCTGACATCGACATCACCGACGGTACCGTCTCCGTGCGCGGCGCCCCCGCCACCGCCATGCCCCTCGGGCGCGTGATTCAGGCCGCCATTCCCACCTTCGCCGGGCCCGGGGTCGCCTCGCCCGACTTCGAGGCCACGGTGTACCACCATCAACCGACGGTGACCTACACGAGCGCCGTGCACGTGGCGCACGTGGAGGTGGATCCGGGCACGGGGAGTGTCCGGCTGCTCCGCTACCTGGTCGCGCACGACTGCGGCAAGCTGATCAATCCCGTGATCGTGGAGGGACAGATCCACGGCGGCGTCGCCCAGGGTGTGGGGGGGGCCCTCCTCGAGGAGATGGTGTACGACGAGCAGGCGCAGCTGCTGACGGGCACCTTCATGGACTACCTCGTGCCCACGGCCATGGAACTGCCGGCCATCGAGACGGTGCACCTCGAGTACCCGTCGCCGCGGAATCCCCTCGGCATCAAGGGAATAGGAGAGGGAGGGGCCATCTCCCCCCCCGCCGCCATCGCCAACGCCGTGGAGGACGCGCTGGCGCCTTTCGGCGTCCGGGTCACGCGCACGCCGCTCGGCCCCTCCGTGGTGCTGGGACTCCTGGAGGCGGCGTCCCGGCGGTGAAGCCCGCTCCGTTCGAGTACGTGGTGGCCCAGGACGCCGCCGATGCCGTGGCCTCCCTCGCGCGCTTCGGCGACGAGGCGAAGGTGCTGGCGGGCGGGCAGAGCCTGATGCCCATGCTCGCCCTCCGCCTCGCGCGGCCCGCTGCCCTCGTCGACATCAACCGCTGCCGAGATCTCGAAGGGCTCCACGATTCGAACGGTGCGCTCACCGCGGGGGCGCTCGCCCGCCAGCGCGATCTCGCGCAGTGGGCAAAACCGCGCTCGCCGCTCTTCCAGGCCGTGCTGGCCTCGGTGGCGCACGCGCCCATCCGGAACCGCGGCACCGCCGTCGGCAACCTCGTGCATGCCGACCCCGCCTCCGAGTTGCCCGCTCTGCTCCTCTGCCTCGACGGGAGCGTGACGGCGCAGGGCGCGCAGGGCGAGCGCGTGGTTCGCGCGGATCAGCTCTATCTGGCGCCGCTGACCACCTCGCTTGCTCCCGCCGAGCTCGCCACCCGCGCGCGCTTCATCCTCCCCCCCGAGGGCGCGGGGTGGGGATTCGCAGAGGTCGCCCGGCGTCACGGCGACTTCGCCCTCGTGGGCTGCATCGCCGTGCTTGCCCTCGACGGCGCGGGATCAGTCTCTCACGCGCGACTCGGCTTCTTCGGAGTCGGCGCGACGCCGGTGCGGAGCGCGGAGGGCGAGGCCGCGCTCATGGGTCGCGAGCCCACGGAAGCCCGGCGGACCGAGGCGGCGAAGGCGGCCGCCGCCGCGCTCTCGCCTACCGGCGATCTCCACGCCTCCGCGGAGTACCGGAGGAAGGTAGCGGCGGTCCTCGCCGAGCGCGTGCTTGCTGCCGCCCTCGATCGCTGCCCGAGGCCGCGGTGAAGCACGCGGTGACCGTCACCGTCAACGGCGCGACGCACGCTCTCGAGGTGGACGTGCGCTCGACCCTCGCCGAGTTCCTCCGCGAGGAACTGGATCTGACGGGCACCCACGTCGGCTGCGAGCACGGGGTGTGCGGGGCCTGCACCGTGCTCCTGGACGGCGCGCCGGTGCGCGCCTGTCTCCTCCTCGCCGTCCAGGCCGACGGGCACGAGGTGCGGACCATCGAGGGGGTGGCCCCCTCACCGGACGAGCTCCATCCGCTGCAGGAAGCGTTTCGCGCGAAGCACGGGCTCCAGTGCGGGTACTGCACGCCGGGCATCATCATGAGTGCCTGCGCCTTCCTCGAGGAGGCACCCGCACCGAGCGAGGAAGCCATCCGCGAGATGCTCTCCGGTCATCTCTGCCGCTGCACGGGCTATCACTTCATCGTGGAAGCCATCGCGGAGGCCGCGCGCATGCTGGCCGCGCGCGAGAAGGCTTGACCCGCCTCCAGGGCTCAGGCACAGTGCTCAGCGTCGTCAGGACCACGACGACGCCTCCCGCCGGGCGGAACGTCGGCTCCGTCATCCACACGAGGAGACACGCCATGCTGAAGCGCGCGGTCGTCCTGATGTTCTGCACCATCCTCACGGCCGCCTCCGGGGCCGAGGCGCAGAACGTGCTCGTGGTGAGCGCGTGGGGCGGGAACTGGAAGGATTCCCTCGAGAAGATCGTGGCCAAGGCCTTCACGGCCAAGACGGGGATTCCCGTGGAGTTCGAGGTGGGCGGCACCATCGACCGCCTCGCCAAGGCGCGGGTGGCCAAGGGCAATCCCCTCGTGGACGTGACCTTGACCACGAGCCACGTGGGCCGGCTCTACATCTCCGACGGCCTCGTTCAGCCCCTCGACATGGCCAAGCTGCCCAATGCCAAGGAGCTCGCCAAGGAAGCCATGCGCAGCGAGTACCACATCGGCGTGTGGTCCTACGTCTACACCGTGGTGTATCGCCCCGACCTCGTGAAGGAAGAGATCACGAAGTGGTCGGATCTCTGGAAGCCGTCGCTCAAGGGCAAGATCGCCATGCCCGACTTCGACCCCTCTCACATCATCACCATCGCTGCCCTGATGGAAGGCGGCAACGAGACCACGTGGGAGAAGGGGCAGAAGAAGCTTCTCGAGCTCAAGCCGCAGATCGCTGCCTTCTACGCCACCGACGCCCAGAGCCAGGACCTGATGAAGACAGGGCAGGCGCCGGTGCAGGTGATGCTCTCCGTCAACGCCTACCATCTGATCGACCAGGGCCTCCCGGTCAAGCTCGTGCAGCCCGCGGACTATCCCGGGGTGATCGGCATCGACACCATGACCATCATGACGGGAACGAAGAAAGCCGACGCGGCCTACCAGTTCATCAACCTGGCGCTCTCCAAGGACATCCAGGCGGAGCTGGTGAAGTCGCTCAAGGCCGGCCCCACGGTGATCGGCACGCCGGTGCCCGCCAATCTCGCGGGGCAGCCGGGCATCTTCGTCTCGCCCGCGCAGTGGAAGGAGAGGGCCTACATCATCAACGACGAGGTGCGCGCGAAGAACCTGCCCGCCTGGCGCGAGTGGTTCACGAGCAACATCGTCAAGAAGTAGCCCGATGAAGCTCCTGCTCGCTCCTGCGCTCGCCGTCATCGCGGTCTTCGCGGTGGCGCTGGGGTGCCTCCTCCAGTACAGCGTGCTGGAGTTCGTGCCGGGCTCGCTCCAGACGGGCGGCTTCACCCTGGAGAACTTCCGCACCGTGACCACCCCGCAGTACCTCGGCGTGATCTGGGACACGGTGTGGCTGTCCGCCGCCACCACCGTCCTCACCCTCGTCGCCTCCTACCCCGTCGCCTATATGCTGGCCCGTACCGGCTCCGCCCGGGTGCGCTCGACGCTCCTCGTCCTGACCCTGGCGCCGTTCTTCACGGGCGCCATCGTGCGCACCTACGCCTGGATCCTCGTTCTCGGCAACGCGGTGATCACCTGGCCAATCCCCATGCTCTTCACGGAGCGTGGCGTGCTGGTCGGTCTCGTGCACTTTTCCATGCCGACCATGATCCTCATGCTCGCCGCGGGGATCAGCCACATCGATCCCGTGTACGAGCGCGCGGCGGCGAGCCTGGGTGCGCGGCCCGCCCGCGTATTCTGGCGCGTGACCCTTCCTCTGTCCGCGCCGGGGATCGTGTCGGGGAGCCTCATCGTCTTCGCGTGGACCCTCTCCGCCTATCCGACGCCCGCCCTCCTCGGCGGCGGAAAGGTGCAGATGATCGCCACCGTGGTGAAGGACCGGGGGCTCGACTCCTTCAACTGGCCGGGCGCAGCGGCCTTTGCGCTTCTCGCCCTGGTCATGACCATCGCGCTGCTGGCCGGAGTGGGCCGTGCCGGCGCGCGCACCGCGTGATGCTCAAGGCTGCCGTGACGGCGCTGGTGGCCTTCATGACGCTGCCCACGGTGGTGGTGATCGTGGTGTCGTTCAATCCCACAGCCATCCTCTCCTTTCCCCCGTCGGGCTTTTCCTTCCGCTGGTACGAGAATGCGCTCACCTATCCGCAGTTCCAGCGCGCGGCGCTGAACAGCCTCTGGGTGACGCTGGGCGCGGTGGCGGTGGCGCTACCCGTGGGGACGGCGGCTGCGCTCGCCCTGGAGCGCGGCAAGCTGCGCCTGCCCACCCTGTGGGCGACGCTCCTCCTCTCGCCGCTCGTGGTTCCTGGCGTGGCGGCGGGCCTCGGCTTCCTCATCCTCGCCGCCTCCCTCGGCATGATCCGGAGCCGGGCCGTGCTGATCGCTGCGCACGTGGCCCTCGTGCTCCCCTTCGTGGTGCGCTCCGTCTGGGTCAGCGTGCGGAATCTCGACGCCGCGCTAGAGCGGGCGGCGGCGAGTCTCGGGGCCACGCCCTGGCGTGTCTTCCGACGCGTGACCCTGCCGCTCCTGCGCCCCGGCCTCTTCGCCGCGCTCCTCTTCGCGGTGGTCGTCTCCGTCAACGAGTTCGTGGTCTCTCTCTTCGTCTCGAACCGGGTGACGGAGATCCTGCCCGTGGCCATGTACAGCTACGTAGTCAACTACACCGATCCGACCATCGCCGCCATGTCCACGCTCTTCATCACCGCAACCTTTGCCGTCATCTGGCTCGCCGATCGCTTCACGGGGCTTGGCCGTGTCTTTCTCCATCACCGATGAGCTCCTACATGTTGCCTCTCCCCCGCCGGGGGAGGACATGATGGCGAAGGCGGTTGTGGAGCTCCGGACGTGCACGCGCGACTTTGGCGGCGTGCGCGCAGTCGACGCCATGGACCTGGCCATCCTGGAAGGTGAGTTCCTCTCCCTCCTCGGGCCGTCGGGCTGTGGCAAGACCACGACGCTCAACCTGATCGCGGGCTTCGTGGAGCCGACGGCGGGCCGCATCCTCATCGACGGCGAGGACGTCACGGGCCTCCCCGCTCACCGGCGCGGCCTCGGCGTGGTCTTTCAATCCTACGCGCTCTTCCCGCACCTCTCCGTGTTCGAGAACGTGGCCTTCGGCCTCCGGGAGCGCCGTGTCCCCGCCGCCGAGATCGAGCGCCGGGTGGCGGAGGCCCTCGCCCTCGTGCGCCTCGACCGGCTCGGCCGCCAGAAGCCCGCCGAGCTGTCGGGCGGCATGCAGCAGCGCGTGGCGCTCGCCCGCGCCCTCGTCTATCGACCGCGCGTGCTTCTCCTCGACGAGCCCCTGGCCGCGCTCGACAAGAAGCTCCGCGAGGAGATGCGCGACGAGCTCCGCGCCATCCAGCGCTCGGTCGGCATCACCACGGTGTTCGTGACCCATGACCAGGCAGAGGCCCTCGGTCTCTCCGACCGCATTGCGGTGATGAGCCGTGGCCGCATCGAGCAGCTCGGCACGCCGCGCGACGTCTACGAACGGCCGGCCACCCGCTTCGTGGCCGACTTCATCGGCGCCTCGACCATCCTGCGAGGACGCGCGGTAGGCGCCGACCTCGTGGCGCTCTCGCCCGGGCTGACCATCAAGGTGAGCGCGGTGGGTGCGCTCGCCATGGGTCGCGAAGTGGAGCTCGCCATCCGGCCGGAGCGCGTGCATCTGGCCGCCGCCCCCGGCACCGGCACCGCCGCTGCGCGCATCGAGGGGCTCGTCTATCAGGGTGCGCTCACCGAGGTGACGGCGCGCCTCGGTGACGGCCAGCAGGTGCGGGCCTTTGTCACGGAGCCGGCGCCCCTGCCGCTCGCTCCCGGCCAGACCGTGCACCTGAGCCTACCTGCCGACGCGTTCATGGTGCTGGCGTGAGCTCCCGTGATGAGGGCAGAGGAGAGGCGAGGCATGGTTGAGGGCGTACGCATCGGCGTCGACGTGGGCGGCACCTTCACCGACGTCGTGGCCTGGGATCCCACCGGAGGGATGGAATCCTGCAAGGTGCCGACCACGCCTGCCAATCCTGCGGAGGGCGTGCTCAACGGGATTGCCACCCTCGCCCCGCGCACGGGGCCCTGGGCCACCCTCGCCCATGGAACGACCATGGTCACCAACGCCATCGTCGAGCATCGCGGCGCTCCCGTGGGCTTCATCACCACGCGCGGGTTCCGTGACGTGCTGGAGATCGGCCGCATGAGTCGGCTGCACCTCTACCGGCTCGACCTGCCCGCCAAGGCGGAACCGCTGGTGCCGCGCCGGCTCCGGCGCGAGGTGACGGAGCGCGTGACTCCGGACGGCACCGTGCTGACCCGCCTTCACCTCGAGGAGCTTCCCACGATCGTGGAGGACTTCAAGCGCGAGGGCATCGAGAGCGTGGCGGTCTGCCTCGTGCACGCCTACGCCGCCTCCGGTCACGAGCAGGCGCTGCGCTTCGCCCTGGAGGCGCATTTCCCCTACGTGTCCGTCTCCAGCGAGATCAACGCGGAGTTCCGGGAATACGAGCGGGGCTGCACCACCGCGCTCAACGCCTCCGTGATGCCCCTGGCCGCCCGCTACCTCGACGACCTCGTCCGGCGCACCGGAGGCAAGCCGCTCCATCTCCTGCATTCGGCGGGCGGCATGATGTCGGTGGACGCCGCCAAGGCGCGCCCGCTGAGCATGGCCATGTCGGGACCGGCGGGCGGCGTGGCGGCGGCCGCGCACACCGCGCGCGCCCTTGGCATCCCGCGTGCGCTCGCTTTCGACATGGGCGGCACCACCACGGACGTCTGTCTCATTGCCGACGGCGTGCCGGAGACGGCGGGGCAGCGCAAGCTCGGCGATTATCCCGCGCGATTACCCATGGTCGCCGTGGAGTCCATCGGTGCGGGCGGCGGCTCTATCGCACGCATCGAGGGGACGGGCGCCCTCAAGGTGGGGCCGCGGAGCGCGGGCGCCGTGCCCGGTCCCGCCTGCTACGGGCAGGGGGGCGAGGAGCCCACGGTGAGCGATGCCAACATCCTCCTGGGCTATCTCAACCCGGAGCGCGTGTACGGCGGGTCGATTCACCTCGATCCGTCGCGCGCGGAGGCCGTCATCGCGCCCCTCGCCCAGCGCTTCGGATGGAGCCTGATCGAGGCGGCGCACGGAGTGGTCGAGGTCGCCAACGCCAACATGTTGCGCGCGCTCCGCCTGGTGTCCGTGCAGCGCGGCTACGATCTCCGCGAGTTCTCCCTCATCGCCTACGGGGGCGCCGGCCCGCTGCACGCGGGAGCGCTGGCGCGGCAGGCCGGGATCGGCAGCGTGGTGGTGCCCGCGCACTCCGGCGCCTTCTCCGCCCTCGGCTGCCTCGTGTCGCCGCTGCGCTACGACACGGTGCAGACGCACCGCGGCCGGATCGATGCCTGGGACGCCAAGGTCATTGAGGAGCGCTTCCGCACGCTGGAAAACCAGTGCCTGCGACCCCTCCTCGACGAGGGGCACGAGCTCGCGCAGGTGACCGTGCAGCGGAGCATCGATTTTCGCTACGTGGGACAAAACTACGAGCTCGAGATCGGCTGGGTCCCCGGCGGCCCTGCTCCCCTGAAAGCGGCCTTCGAGGCGCGGCACCGCCAACTCTACGGCTACGCCACCGGCGAGAACGTGGAGTGCGTCAACCTCCGCGTCACCGCGCGCGTGTTGGAGGAGCCTTTGCCCCTGCCTCCGCCCCCTGCGGGTGACTCCGCTCGCTCCACCGGCACGCATCGCGCCTACTTCACGGAGACGGGGGCGATGGACATGCCGCGTTACGACCGCGCGAGCCTGCCCGTGGGCCACGTGGTGGCGGGACCGGCCATGATCGAGGACGAGTGGTCGACCACCATCGTCTATCCGGGTCAGCGCTGCGTGGCGGACCGGCTTGGCAACTTGGTCATCGAGGTGGGAGGTCGCGCATGAAGGCTCCCCTCAGCCCCGTCACTCTAGAGGTCGTGCGCAACGGGCTCTACGCCATCGCCGAGGAGATGAGTGTGATCGTGATGCGCTCCGCACGCTCGCCGCTCCTCAAGGAGGCGGGCGATCTCTCGTCTGCGCTCACCGACGCGCAGGGGCGGCTCATCGCCCAGGGGCGCGACATTCCCATCCACATGGGCGTGATGGGCTTCACGGTGAAGGAGTTCCTCAAGCGCGTGCCCGCGGCGAGCCTGCGCGACGGCGACGTGTGGTTCCTCAACCTGCCCGAGGTGGGCGGCAACCACTTGCCCGACGTCAAGGCGGTGCGGCCCGTCTTCTTCCAGGAGCAGCTGGTCGCTTTCGCCATCAACCTCGCGCACTGGGCGGACATCGGCGGCGCGGTACCGGGGAGCTACGTGCCGTGGGCGACGGAGTGTTACCAGGAAGGGCTCCGCATCGCGCCCATCCGACTCTTCTCCAAGGACGGCCCGGAGCGGCCCGCCCTCGACTTCGTGCTCTCGAACCTGCGCGGCCGTGACGAGCGGGAAGGGGACATCTTCGCCCAGTTCGCCGCCAACGACGTGGCGGGCCGCCGGCTCCACGAGCTCTTCGCCCACTACGGAGGTGAAACGGTGTCCGCCTGCTTCGAGCGCCTGCACGATGAGTCGGAGGAGCAGATGCGGGCCGCGCTGCGTGCCCTCCCCGACGGTGCGTGGGAGGGCGAGGACTTCCTCGACGACGACGGCATCGAGGACCGGCGCATCCGCGTCAAGGTGCGCGTGGAGAAGCGCGGCGACGAAGCGACCTTCGACTTCACGGGGACGGATCCGCAGGCCCTCGGCCCCGTCAACACCACCTACTACATCGCCTGCTCCGGCGTGTACTACGCCATGAAGGCTCTGGTGGCTCCCGAGGCCCCGCCCAACGAGGGCTGCTATCGTCCGCTCCGGGTGGTCGTGCCGCCGGGCAGCGTGCTGAGCGCCGACCCCGATCGTCCTGTGGTGGGCGGCAATCACGAGACCTCGCAGCGCGTGGTCGACGCCATCGTGCAGGCCCTCGCCCCGCTGATTCCCGATCGCGTCCCGGCGGGCGGGCCGACCACCGCGGGCCTGCTCATCCTCGGCGCGCGCCTGGCGGACGGACGCTGGGCCGTGTACTACGAGGTTCACGGGGGCGGTGAGGGCGCCACCGCGGGCAAGGACGGCGCTTCGGCCATTCGCGTGCACATGTCGAACGTCATGAACACGCCGGTGGAGGTGGTGGAGAGCGAATATCCGCTCATGGTCGAGGAGCTGGCCCTCCGTCCAGACTCGGGCGGCGACGGCCGGCATCGC
>DATGCY010000236.1:0-6363 GCA_035311385.1 Candidatus Methylomirabilota bacterium | reverse complement strand
CGGTCCGCGGTGACGAACTGCTTGGCGAGGAGCGGCTCCACCCGCTTGAGATAGTCCTCCGCATAGTCGCGCTCCGCCTCGAGGCGCACCACCGAGGCCTCGACGGCCGCGCGCTCCGCCTCGAGACGCGCGATCTCGGCGTCGACGGCCGGAGGCATAGTCTCCTTCCCCGCCAGGTCGGCCTCGGCCGCCTTGAGCCCTGCCTCGCGACGCGTCACCTCCGCCGCCGCCGAGCTCACCGACCTCTCCAGCGCTTCGACCTCTTTTCGGGTCAGGGCGAGCTCCGCCCGCATGCGGGAGAGCCGCGCCTCGTAGGGACGGGGGTCGACGACGAAGAGGAGATCTCCCGCCTTCACCCGCTGGTTGTCGACCACATGGAGCTCGACGATGGGGCCGCTCACGTGGGGAGCGATGCCCACCACGTTGGCGCGCACCGCGGCATCGTCGGTGCGCGGGTGCACATCGGTGAGCCGCCAGGTCAACGCGCTGACCACGAGCGCACTCACCACGATGGCGATGCCGACCACGCGGCCGACGAGGGGGAGAGGGAACCGCCGCGAGGCGGGCTCGGGAGCGGGGCCGGCGCCGGGGGCAGGCTCGCTCACGCTAGGTCCGATAGAAGATGAGCCAGGTGAGCACCGTCAAGAGGAGCCACAGGCTCGGATAGATCAGGATGAGCGGGCCCAGATGCGGCTCGAGCCCAGCCGCGGCGAGGAGCTGGCGGCACGTCACGGTGAGGACGATGCCCACCGCCATGCAGATGATCCAGGCAGGGAAGAACGATCCCTGGACGTTGATGGTGGGATCACAGCCGGCGATGGGAACACACGCGACGGCGACGAGCGAACAGCGCCACCATCGGCCTCGTCGCGCGATCAGCGTCGCGATCACGATGAGCGAGCATAGCTCTGTGCCCACGCATGCCGCAAGCTCTGCCATCGATAGGCTATACTGCGCTCGACGAGAGCGGAGACCTGACCACGTCGATCGGATCTGACACGCAAGCGCGGCGGCTCACCGTTCGGGCTGCCCGTCATCCGGCTCGCGGCCTCCTCGCCGCGCTGGCCCTTGGCAGCGTCTTCGGCGCTACCGGCTGCAGCCAGCTGCCCTTCTCGGCGGCCTGGAATCCCTGGGCGGCCGCCCCGCCCACGCCCGTCGCGCCCTGGCGCGCCTCGGATGGTAACAAGCAGCCGCGCCTCGCCGTGCTCATCGACCGTCTCAACAAGGAAGTCCAGATCGATCCCGACAAGGAGCACACCCTCGCCGATCTCATCGATCTCGCCCAGCGTCTCCATCCCGAGACGTGGCGCGCGTGGGAAGAGGCGCGAGCGGCCGCCGCACGGCTGGGCCGCTCGGAGAGCGCGTGGTTTCCCGCTCTCGCCGCCACGGCCGCTGCCGGTACTTCACGCGTGGTGGAGAAGGCGGGAGCCGCGACCGGGGGCGCGGTGCCGGTGACGGGGCCGGAAGCGACCCCCGCCCTGCAGCTCTCGTGGATCCTGCTCGACTTCGGTCGACGCAGCGCCGCCACCGAGCAGGCGGGTTGGGAGGTGATGACGGCCAATCTCCACTTCAATCGCACCCATCAGGACGTGGCCTTCAACGTATCCGAGAGCTACTTCGCCCTCGACGCGAGCCGGGCCCGACTGACCTCGGCGCGGGTGACCCTGGAGCAGGCGAGCGCGGTGGCCGACGCCGTGCAGGCCCGATTCGAGCAGGGTCTGGCCACGCGCCCCGATCTGCTCCTCGCCGTGCAGGAGCGCGCCCGCGCCGCTTTCGACGTTCAGGACGTCGAAGGGCAGGTCTCCGACACGCGCGCCCGCCTCGCCGAGAGCATCGGCATCCCGCCCACTGTGCCCCTCAAGGTGGCCGAGCTCGGCTCGATCCCGCTGCCCACCGAGTTGCCTGCCACCGTGGAGCAGGTGATGGACCGCTCGCTGGTGCGCCGTCCGGATCTGGCCGCGCGCCTGGCCTCCCTGCGCGCCCGGGAGGCGGAGGTGAAGCAGGCGCGGGCTCAGTTCATGCCCCAGATTGGCCTCTCGAGCTCGGTCGGTGGAGACTACGGTCGCTTCACGTTCGGCAACGGGGACCCCATCGACTTCCACCGAGAGGTCTACGGCGCCTTCCTCAACTTCAGCTGGACTCTCTTCGACGGCTTCGACCGTGAGAACCGGGTGCGGGAAGCGACGGCCCAGCGCGGGGCAGCAGAGGCGGAGGTGGCGGCCCTCGAGCTGCGGGTCATCCGCCAGGTGTGGCAGGCCTACACCGATGTGAAGACGGCGATGGGGAAGCGCGAGTTCGCCCTCGCGCTTCTCGCCGCCTCCCAGGAGGCCTATGCGGCCACCCTGGAGTCCTATCAGTCGGCCGGGCTCGCGACCGTACTCGACCTGTTGGCCGCCCAGCGCGACCTCTCTCGTGCGCGCTACACCGACATCCAGAGCCGCGCCGACCTGCTCCGGGCGAGCGCGGCGCTCGTTCACGCCTCGGGAGAGTAAGCCAGAGGAGTGAAGGAGAGGGCGCGCCGCATCCCCGAATCCTCAGGCTCTGGAGGTGACGGCGACGGGCTGGGGAATGTCGAGGGTGGTGACCCGACGCAGCTCGCGCTTGTATCGCGTGTCGTCGAACGGCATCGCACGGTGCATGGTGGCGCGATTGTCCCAGATCACCAGGTCGTCCTCGCGCCACTGGTGCCGGTACACGAACTGGCGCTGGGTTGCGTGCTCGATCAGCTCGCGCAGGAAGAGACGCCCCTCGGGGACGGGCCAGTCGATGATGCGAGAGGCGTGGGAGGCCACGTAGAGCGAGCGCCGGTTCGAGCGCGGGATGGTGCGAATCAGCGGATGGACGGCGCCCTTCAGGGCGTCCTGCTCGCTCTCCGAAAAATCGAAGCCCAGGGTCTGCCGCGAGTAGGCGATGGAGTGATGCACCCGCAGCCCCTCGCAACGTGCCTTCGTCTCTGCGGGGAGGGTGTCGTACGCCGCCCGCATGTCGGCGTACTCGGTATCCGCGGGCACGGGGGGCACCACCTTGGCGGAGAGCATGGAATAGCGCCCCGGCGGATCTTGGAAAGACGCGTCGGTGTGCCAGAGGCGGTTGCCGAGGGAATACATGCGGCGACGGTTGTCGGACTTCACGAGGTCGCCCTTCTCGTCGAGGTTCGAGATGTCGCCGAGGGCCTCGTTGCCGAGCCGGTTCTTCTGGAGCGCGCTGATGCCGAGCTTGGTGTGGAGGACGCCATCGAGGCGCTGAGCGAACTCGAGGTGCTCGTTGTCCGCGAACGGCTGATTGCGGAACACGAGGACGGCGAACTCGTCCATCCCGGCACGGATTCGAGCGAGGGTCTCCTCGTCGTGCACCCGCCGGAGATCGACGGGGCTCACCTCGCCGACGAACAGCGGGTGGAGCTTGCGGAACGTGAGCGCCATGGACGCGTCCTCCCTGGAATCGACCGGCGTGACCGGCGGCGATCTGACGCCCAGAGCCTAGGGTCGCCGCCCGGGAGAGTCAAGCCGTCAGAGCTTTTTACATTCGCAGCGGTGCTCCGCTCGTCGACCATCCGCCCCGTCTCCTCGTAACCGCGGAACGGGTGGCGGCGTTGACGCGTGTGCGAAGCCCGCCGTCGCCCAGGAAAACCGGCCCGGAGTTGCTCGTGGCGGCGTTCGCCGCCTGGTCGTCGGATGATGGCGATAGCCGAGCCGCCAGAGACGGACGCGCGCAACACGGCGTTGCCGAACGGGGAGTGATCGCGTAATGTCGAGGTCCATGCCGACGCTCGTCATGTTGCCACCACAGACACCGACCACTCACCAGTGGGCGAAACGGCTCGCCACTGCGGTGCCCGAGCTCTCCGTGGTCGTGGCCGAGGACGAAGCAGAGGCGGAGCGCGTCATCACCAACGCCGAGGCCGCCTACGGTACGCCGTCGCGCGCTGTGCTCGCCCGCGCTGCGCGCCTCCGCTGGCTCCAGGCTCCGCAGGCAGCCCCGCCGGCCGGCTGGTACTACCGCGAGCTCATCGAGCATCCGGTGGTGGTGACGAATTTCCGCGAAATCTACAACGACCATATCGGCGCCCACATCATGGCCTTCGTCCTGGCCTTTGCGCGCGGGCTGCATCACTATCTGCCGCGGCAGCTCCGGCGCGAGTGGCGCCGCGATCCGCTCGATACGGGCGTCATCCATCTCCCCGAGGCGACCGCCCTCATCGTGGGCGTGGGCGGTATCGGCGCGGAGGCGGCCCGGCTCGCCGCCGCCTTCGGCATGCGCGTGATCGGCGTGGATGCCCGGCGCGCGGAAGCGCCGCCCGGCGTGGCCGAGCTGCATCGGCCCGACGCGCTGGACTCCCTGCTGCCGCGCGCCGACTTCGTGATCCTCACCGTGCCCCATACGCCGGAGACCGAGGGCTTCATGCACCGCGCCCGCTTCCAGCTGATGAAGCGCACGGCATTCTTCATCAACATCGGCCGCGGCATGACCACCCGACTCGACGATCTCGCCGCGGCCATCCAGGCGGGCGACATCGCGGGCGCCGGCCTCGATGTCTTCGAACGCGAGCCCCTCCCCGCCGACCATCCCCTGTGGACCATGCCCGGCGTCCTCATCACGCCCCACACCGCGGGCTTCGGCCCCTATCTCGACGATCGCCGCTACGAGATCCTGCTCGAGAACAGCCGCCGCTTCCTGGGTGGGCAGCCGCTCCGCAACGTCGTCGACAAGCCCCGCTGGTTCTGAGGAGCGGCCATGTCCGTGCCGGTCGGTCTCAACGTGTGGTCGCGGCTCGTCGAGGAGCTCTTTCCATATCTCGACCAGACGGTGGCGCCCTTCGAGTCGCTGTGGTTCCCCGATCACGTCCAGTACGGCGCGAACAAGGTCGCGGAAGGGTGGACCCTCCTCGCCTTCGCCCTCTCGCGCTATCCCGACAAGCTGGGCACCCACGAGGTGCTCTGCAACAGCTTCCGCAACCCCGCACACCTCGCCAAGATGGTGGCCACCGCGCAGGCGCTCTCCGGCGGGCGGGTCATCCTCGGCATCGGGGCGGGCTGGAACGAGGAGGAGTATCGAGCCTACGGCTGGCCGTTTCCGCCCACGCCCGTGCGCATCGCGCAGATGTGCGAGGCCATCGAGCTGATCCGGCTCATGTGGACGAGCTCGCCCGCGACCTACAAAGGCGAGCACTACCAGATCACGGGCGCCTACTGCGAGCCGCGCCCGAACCCTATCCCGCCCGTGGTGGTGGGAGGTCACGGCGAGAAGTATCTGTTGCGAGCCGTCGCAAAGCACGCCGACTGGTGGAACTACAGCTTCCGTGATCTCGAGACCTATGCCCACAAGCAGGAGGTGCTCAAGGGTCACTGCAAGGACGTCGGGCGCGACTACGACCAGATCGTGCAGGTCGTCCGCGTGGGCATTCTGATCGCGGAGACCGAGGCCGACGTGGAGCGGATAAAGGGCCAGCCCAGCATCCGTCCTCTGAGCGATATTCGCCTCGTGGGGACGCCGGCGCAGGTCACCGACGGCCTTCGCACCATTCTCAGACGCGGTGCCCGGCGGCTCACAGTCAACTTCGCGGACGCGCCCCGGCCGGATGGAACCCAGCTCTTCGCCGCCAGGGTCTTGCCGCATCTCTCTTGAGCCGTTACCGCATCGCGCTTGCTCTGCTGACCGGCCTGCTGTCGCTCGGGCCACCGGCCGGCGCCCAGCCCGCCGACCTGGATCTCGCGTGCGGTCAGGAGCCGGGTAACCGCTTCTAGCCTCCCCTGGGCGCTCGTCGGCGACACGCTCGTCCTGGTCGCGCCCGTGGGGAATCCGGGCGGCCCCCGCCTCCTCGACCGTTCCACCAACTCCCGAGGCGGAGTCTTCGACGCATCGGTCACTGGAGGCTCGATACAGGCAACCGTAACGGCCAAATCGACAGTGACCCTATCCACTGACGCCAGCGGCACGATCACGCTAACATCGCGGGACGCCAGGCAGACTAGAGCGCCCTTACGCTCAGGCAACGGGCCGTAGCGCCGTAGTTTCTACACCGACGCTAAGTGGGTCAGGGGGGCGAGAAGGGTCCAGATGCGAGGCGCCGCCCGCCCGCCGCTCGCGAGGCGTAGTCGTTCTACGTTGCGTGAGCGGCGGGCGGCAACGAAGCAGATGGGCCCTTATCGCCCCCCTGACCGCCGGAGCCGGCGGTGGTCAACCATGATTCACCGATCCTGCACCACCTTGATCCCCGCGCGAGCGAGCGTCTCCGCGACCTCGTCGTGGCTGATGCCGAGCTGCATCCAGACGGCGCGCGGTCGAGCGGCGAGGAGGTCGGGCACATGCGGAGGGATGTGATGCGGGCGGCGGAACAGGTTGACCATGTCCACGGGATCCGGG
>DATGCY010000235.1:0-4414 GCA_035311385.1 Candidatus Methylomirabilota bacterium | reverse complement strand
TTCATGGTCACCGCCAACGCCCTCGTGCTCATGGCCTCGAGACGGCTGCGCAGCATCCATTGACCTAATCCCCTCTCCCCGATGAGGAGAGGGCTAGGGTGAGGGGGCATCGATGCCGATCATGACTACGCGCCTGACTCCGCACTTCGCCGCGCAGATCGATGGCGCCGACATCACCCGCCCCATGGACGATGCGACGTGGCACGACATCCGCGCCGCCTTCGAGGAGCACTCTGTCCTGCTTTTCCGCGGCCAGCTCTTGACGGACGAGCAGCAGATCGCCTTCAGCCAGCGCTTCGGTCGGCTCGAGGTCACCCGCAGCATGAACCCGGCGGCGGGCACGCCCTTCGCGCGCCAGTCGAACCTCGACATCAAGACGGGCGAAATCATTCCCGACGAGGACCGGCGCATGATCTACCAGCTCGCCAACATGCTCTGGCACAGCGACAGCTCCTTCAAAGCCGTGCCCTCCCTCTGCTCCCTCCTCTCTGCGCGCATCGTGCCGCCCGAAGGCGGGGCCACCGAGTTTGCGAGCGCGCGCTGCGCCTATGCCTCGCTCCCCGAGGCGCTCAAGCGACGCGCCCGCGACCCCGTCGTGGTGCACGACTTCTCCTGGTCGCGCGACCAGATCCGTCCCGGCTTCTTCACGGACAAGGAGCGCGCGGAGTATCCGCCCGTGCGGCATCCGCTGGTGCGCCGGAATCCCGTCAACGGGCGCGAAAGCCTCTTCTTGGGCGCCCACGCCTCCCACGTGGAAGGGCTGCCGGTGGCCGAGGGCCGCGCGTTCCTCAAGGAGCTCCTCGATCACGTGACGCAGCCGCAGTTCTGCTACCGCCACGAGTGGCAGGAAGGTGATCTGATCATCTGGGACAACCGTTGCGTCCTGCACCGGGCGACGCCGTTCGACACCACGCGCTACAAGCGCCTGATGCAGCGGACCACAGTGTCGGGCGATCCCACGGAGACGGCCGCCGCGCGCGTCTAGCCCTGCGCCGTCACCTCGGGCGTCGCGCTGATCCCGTCCGCGCCCGCAGGAGAGAGCCCAAACGCCGAAGGTCGCGCGCGCGGTCGATGCTGTCGACCAAGGCCATGATGGTCCGGGCCCGGGCGGGTGGCATCACTGGGCTCGTCAGTCGGACGTACTTGGCGCGGACCTCCTCGGCAGCGAGCGGGTTGCCGAGGGTTCCGCGGGCGTGCTCCACCCGGCGCGCCAGTGTCCGGCCGTCCTTGAGCGAGAGCTCGACGATCGAGTCGTAGCGCTCGGGGTAGTGCTCGTCGAGCGCCGGATCGTGGACGAGAGTCATGGTCGAGGACAGGCGCGCCACCTCGGGGTGACGCTGACGATCGAAGAGGATGTCGTCGATGATCACCCGCCCGAAGACGAGCCCCACGGGCAGGATGTACTGGGCGCAGTGCGACTTGAGGGGATTGCCGTCGATCATGTGCGCGCCGTTCTTCGGAAAGCGGAGGACGATGCGCTCGACATCGGCGGCTCTAAGCTTCTCGTCGGCGGCCAGGGCGAGGAGCGCGTCGAGGCCGGGATGCGTGAACGCGCAAGAGGAATAGAGCTTGAAAGCGAATTCGGGCAGATAGAAGCGCTCGCCCCAGCCGTCGAGCAGCGCGTCGGGGTTGGCCGAGCCGGAGAAGGCGGTGAAGGCGTCGTACTTGCCTTCGAAGGGCGTGGGCGGCCCGCCGAAGCCGAGCGAGGCGAGGCAGGCAGCGGTGACGCCGTTCCGTGCCGCCAGCCCGGGGTTGAGGGGACGCGAATGCTCGGTTGGGTCGTTCGCCCACGCGAGCAGCCCGCAGGCCTGCTGCATGGCGAGTCCGAGAGCCACCGCCTGCCGCTCGGGGCTCAGGCGGAGAAGGTAGCCCGCCGCCGCGGCCGCCCCGAAAGCGCCACAGACCGCGCTTGGATGGAATCCGCGATTGTAGAGGGCAACCGGATCGAAGGCGTGGGAAACCCGCGTGGCCACTTCCACGCCCAGGATCATGGCAGCGAGGAAGCGCTTGCCGTCCACGCGCTGCTTCTCGCCCACCGCCAGGCTGGTAGGCACGATCACCGCTGGCCCGTGGAGGATGGCGCCCACGTGATGCGGCTCGACGTCGCAGTAGTAGCCGAGGGTGCCGTTGGCCAGGGCGGCGTTGACGCACGAGGTGCGTCGTCCCTGCCCGACGAGGCTCGACTCCGGCACGCCGCCCTGCGCCTTCACGAAGCGCATGATGATGCGGCTCCCCGGGTACTTCGGCGCCGAGGCCACGAGCATGGCGCCGAGGGTATCGAGGAGCTGCAGCCGCGCGTGAGCGAGGAGCGAGGGCGGCAGATCCTGATAGCGGAAGCCGGCGATGCGCTCGGCGAGGCGAAGAGTGACGGCGGAGGAGGTCACGGAATCTCTCCTCAGCACCCGTCCACCCCGGCAAGCCGGAGCTCGTCGGCGCGATGACAGGCGACGAAATGCGCGGGAGTGATCTCCCGCCAGGTGGGTGACTCGGTCCGGCACACCTCCGCAGCGTGAGGGCAGCGCGGATGGAAGTAGCACCCTGACGGCGGATTCGCCGGGTTCGCCACTTCGCCTTCGAGGGCGACGTCCTGGGCTCGGACCCGCGGGTCCGGCTCGGGCACCGCGGACAGGAGCGCCGCCGTGTACGGATGCCGGGGCATGGCGAAGAGCTCGGCCGTCGGCGCCAGCTCCACCATGCGCCCCACGTACATGACGGCCACGCGGTTGCTGATGTGCCGGACCACGCTCAAGTCGTGCGCCACGAAGAGGTAGGTGAGGCGGAACTCCGCCTGGAGGTCGATGAGGAGGTTCAGGATCTGCGCCTGCACCGAGACGTCCAGGGCCGACACCGGCTCGTCGGCCACCACCAGGCGTGGGTGCAGGGCCAATGCGCGGGCGATCCCGATCCGCTGGCGCTCGCCGCCGCTGAAGGCATGAGGAAAGCGGCGCATGTACTCGGGGCGAAGCCCGACGCGGCGCAGGAGATCCGCCACACGCGCCTCGCGCTCCCGACGGTTGGTCATGCCGTGCACGAGCAAGGGCTCGCCCACGAGATCGAGGAGGGTCATGCGCGGATTGAGCGAGGTGAACGGATCCTGGAAGATCATCTGCATCTCGCGGCGAAGCGCGCGCAGCTCGGAAGGCCGGAGCCGGTCCAGCTCGATCTCGGCGCCGTCGGCCGACCGCATGAAGACCTTGCCCGCCGTCGGCTCGATGGCGCGCAGGATGCAGCGCGCGGTGGTGGTCTTGCCGCAGCCGCTCTCGCCGACCAGGCCGAGGGTCTCTCCCTCGTCGATGTGGAAGTCGACGCCGTCCACCGCCCGCACGTGGCCCACCGTGCGCCTCCAGAAGCCCTTCCGGATCGGAAAGAGCTTTTGCAGCCCGGCGACGCGGAGCAGCGGCGCGCTCACGGGTCCTCGTAGAGGAAGCAGCTCACGGCGTGCCGGTCGCCGACCGGCCGCAGGCTCGGCTCCTGGCGATCGCACCGCCCCGCCATGAAGCTTTCACAACGCGGATGGAACGGACACCCCGAGGGCCGACTGTAGGGGTGCGGCACGGAGCCTTCGATCGGGGTGAGGCGCGCACGCGCTCCCGAACGAATGCGGGGAATGGAGCGCAGGAGCGCTTTCGTATAGGGATGGCGCGGGGCATGGAAGATGTCGTCCACCGGCGCCTGCTCGACCACGCGGCCCAGGTACATCACCGCCACGTCGCGGCACATCTCGGCGACCACGCCCAGGTCGTGCGTGATCAGCATGATGGCCATCCCGTCCTCGTCCTGGAGGTGACGCATGAGCCGGAGGATCTGCCGCTGGGTGGTCACGTCGAGGGCGGTGGTGGGCTCGTCGGCGATCAGCAAGGACGGATGGCACGAAAGCGCCATGGCGATCATGGCCCGCTGGCGCAGGCCTCCGCTCAGCTGGCTCGCGAGCTGCCTCACCCGCTCCGCCGGCGTGGACACGCCCACTCGCTGCAACATCTCGATGGTCTTCGCGAGCGCCTGCCGCCGATCGAGCCCCTGGTGGAGGACGATGGCCTCGCTGATCTGGTCGCCGATGGTGTGGACAGGGCTGAAGGAGGACATGGGTTCCTGGAAGATGAGGGCGATCTCCGCTCCGCGAATGGCGCGGATCTCGTCGCCATCCGGCGCCAACGTGGCCAGATCCACCACGCGATCCGCCTCGCCCCGCCCGGCCACGGCCCGCCGCTGGAAGTGGATCTCTCCCGACACGATGCGCCCCGGCCGGTCCACGATCCCCAGGATGGAGCGAGCAGTGACACTCTTGCCGCACCCGCTCTCACCGACGATGCCCAAGGTTCCTCCGGGAAGCAAATCGAAGGTGACGCCGTCCACGGCTTTCACCGTGCCTTCGTCCTGGGGAAAGTACGTTTTGAGGTTCCGCACCGAGAGGAGT
>DATGCY010000234.1:0-2134 GCA_035311385.1 Candidatus Methylomirabilota bacterium | reverse complement strand
GCGGGATACGCCGACATCGGCTGCTCGGTGAAGTACATGAGATGCATGCTGGTCTCTCCGATCAGAATCGGGCCGCGCGCGGCCCGCCCCGCCTCACGAGCCGGCGGTGAATTCGCTGATGAGCTTCACGAGGGCGTCGGGCTGCTCCATGTCCACGCAGTGGCCGGATTTCTCGACCACGGCGAGGCGGCTCCCCGGGATGGCCCGCGCGTACGCCTCGCCGCATTCGAGGGGCACGATCTTGTCCGCGCGCCCCCACACCACGAGCGTGCGGGAGCGCACGCCGCCGAGGAGATGCGGGAGCGCCGGATTGTACATGTAAGGCTTCCAGGCGATCCGGAAGGTCATCTCGCGGTTGAGGTCCCACTGCTCGAGCTGCGGCGTCGAGGGATCGGTACCGTACAGCCGATCGAAGGCGCGCTGGTCCTCGAAGCCTGCCCGAGCGTAGGCGATGTAGCTCAGCAGCGCCTGATCGAGGATCTCACCGTGCGTGGGCTTGACGCCCATCGCGCCCACGAGGATGACGCGCCGGAAGGCCTGCGGCGACATGGTCGCCATCTCCGCGGCGATCCAGCCCCCGAAGCCCAGGCCGACCAGATTGACGGGGCCGACCTCGAGGAGGGCCAGGAGCGCCTGGTAGATCACCGCCACGTCGCGGGCGGAGCGCAGCCACGCCGGGCGCTCCGCGCCGTCGTAGCCGGGATGCGAGGGCAGGTACACCGTGAAGCGCTGGGCGAGGCCCTCGTAGAAAGGCAGGCTGTCGAGGGTGCCGATATCGTGATGGAGGACGAGCAGCGGTGGGCCCGCGCCCCGCTTGCGCAGGCGCACGGCGACTCCGCACACCTTCACCTCCTCCGTGGTCCACACGGCGTCGCTGATGACGGTCATAGCGTGGAGGATACCTCAGACGCGTTCGAGGATGTGGAGCCCGCGCCCCCGATCGATCAGGTAGAGGAGCCCGCGATCGTCCACTTCCACGTCGTTGCTGGAGACGCGGGAGTGTCCCGGGGGCGGCTCGGGCAGGAAGTGCGCCACTTCGCGCGGCGCGTGCGGCTTCGAGATGTCCACGATGCGGAGGCCGTAGGCGAACCACGCCACGGGAATGTCCGTACCCGTCACGCGCTCGCACGGCTGATGGCAGCCCGTGAACTCCGGCTGGGGCTGGCCGTCTACTCCGTCGATCTGGAAGCTCGAGACCGGTACCGGCCGCTTCTCGTCCGTGATGTCCACCAGCCACATGAAGGACGGCGGGCCGGGCTCGAGCTTGGCCACGTCCTCGTCGGCGGCGATCATGAAGCGCCGGCCGTGAAGCGGAAACGGCAGCGGCAGCGCGGTATGCGTGGGTGTGATGTAGGGCGGGCTCCAGTCGAGTCCGGACACGTAGCGCGGCTTGCCCATGTCCTCGATGTCGAGGATGACGAAGCCGCCGTGCCAGTAGCTCACGTAGAGCCGGTTGCCCAAGCGAATCGGATGGTGGCAGCGATGATGCCGTCCCGACCACGAGGGCGTCTCGCCGCCCGCCGCCCACTGCCCGGGCATCCACCAGCGGCCAACCTCTTGCGGGTGGGCGGGATCCGCCAGATCGAGGATCATCACGATGTTGCCGACGTAGCCGTCCATCTCCGGCGAGATGTAGGCGTAGCGGCCGTCGAAGGTGAAGCGATGCACGCCGGCGCCCCCGCACTTCCAGAAGGCGATCTCGCGGGGACGGCTCGGCTGGGACACGTCGAAGATGCCGAGCCCCTTGAGGGCCCCCGGCGCCGGCTGCTGCGCGGGATGGGCTTCGCGGTTCACCAGCATGAGGCCGTTCGCCGCACGCACCTTGTGGGAGTGCGTGCCCGCGGGGATCTCGAGGGCGGCGAGCTGACGCGGCGCCTTCGGGTCGCTCACGTCCACGATGGACGTGCCGTGCGGCGCCTTCATGTGCGCGATGTAGGCGACGCGCCCATCCACCACCACCTGCCCGCCGCCCGGGCAGTCGAAGTACCCGACCTGGCGCAGCCCCTGCGCGCTCGCGCTCATGCTGGCGCGTCTAGCGCAGGTTGTAGAGCTTGACCACGTTCTCCGACGTGATCTTGCGCCGCACGCTCTCCGACAGCATGCCGAGGTTCTTCTCGATGAACTTCCGCGAGTC
>DATGCY010000233.1:0-2345 GCA_035311385.1 Candidatus Methylomirabilota bacterium | reverse complement strand
CCCACGTCACCGCCTTGGAGAGCGTGCGGAGCCGCGTGATCTGCGCGGTCACGTTCTTGCGGACCTGCTCGCCCAGGAGAAGGGCCACGAAGACGCGTGGCATCAGCGTCCGAGCCGCCGGCGCAGCATGTCGAGCGCCGTCTGCGACGACTGCCACTTGATGGCGACGCGGTCGCCGTCGAAGCGGCAACGGCGCACCTCGATGCCCTCGGGGGTGGCGCACCCGATGTAGACGGTGCCCACGGGCTTCTCCGCGCTCCCGCCGTCGGGGCCGGCGATGCC
The DNA here is from genome assembly GCA_035311385.1 of Candidatus Methylomirabilota bacterium. GTDB lineage: Bacteria > Methylomirabilota > Methylomirabilia > Rokubacteriales > CSP1-6 > AR37. Next base: position 2,063 of record DATGCY010000233.1, on the reverse strand, counting down.
CGTGACGGCAAGACCGCAGGGCGAGCCCGAGATGCGGCATACGCCCTCCGCCATGGCTCGGGCCACCGGCTCGCTCACCGCGCCGTGCGCGCGCAGGAGAGGCTCGGGCACTCCCAGCAGCTCTTCCTTGGCGCGGTTCGAGTACACGATCACGCCGCGCTCGATGTAGCGCGAGGAGCCCGCGATGTTGGTGAGCCGGTTGCCGAGGAGGCCGCCCGTGCACGACTCCGCCACGGAGACAGTGAAGCCGCGCGCGAGGAGGAGACGTCCCACCACTGTTTCGAGCAGGTCCTCGTCTTGACCGTAGCAGTCCACGCCGAGGGCCGCCCGGACCTCGGCCTCGACGGGCTGGAGCGCTGCGCTGGCCAGGGCGCGGGTGGCGCCGCGGCCAAGCAGCCGCACGTGGACGTCGGCCTCTACGGGGGCGCAAGACACGCTGACGTCGCCCTCCTTGCCGAGCCAGCTCCCCAGCCGTTCCTCGACCTCCGCGGCTGAGAGCCCTGTGACGAGGAGGACGCGCAGCACCTGTCCGTCACCGCCGGGAACGGCGGGCAGCGTGCGACTCGACTCGGTCACCAGCCGGGCGAGATCCGGAGCGTCCAGGGGAAGGACGAGCAGCGCCCCGTGCTTGCCGGCGAGCGACCAGCCTTGCGCGTCGTCGCCGAGGAGCTCCGCCCCGCGCGGAAGCAAGGCGAGCCGATCGAGGCGGCGCGGCATCGCCTGCCCGCGGCGGGTGAAGAACGCCTCGATCGAGGCGAGGCGACGCTCGTTGAGCACGAGCCGGGCGCCGGTGAGTCGGCCGACCACGCGGGGCACCAGCTCGCCCTCCGAACCGCCCGGCTTGGCGAGCACCACCACGAGCCCCCTGGCCTCGAGCACGCCGCGGAGCGCGGGCTCGAGGGCCGCCTCGCTGGCATCGACGACCTGTCGCGAGACCACCAGCACGCCGAGGGCAGCGAGGGCCCGGGCGATCTCGCGCCCCGAGCGATCGTCGGCGCCGCCGTCGGCCACCGTGAGGACGTGGGCCTGGGTCACCGCGGCTCTCCGAAGAACCAGCGCGCAGCCATGATCAGCACGAGAGCATAAAGGCCCGCAATGAGATCGTCCACCATGACGCCCGCTCCGCCTGGCAGCGATTGCGCCTCGCGCGCGGGGAACGGCTTCCAGATGTCGAACAGGCGGAAGAGGAAGAAGGCGCACAGGAGCACGGGCACGGTGCGAGGCACGAGGGCGACCGAGACCATCATGCCCGCCACCTCGTCGATGACGATGAGGCCGGGATCCTTTCGGCCGAGGAAGCGCTCGGCCCGATCCGAGGCCCAGGTACCCACGAACACCACGCCCGCGAGGGTGGCGAGGAGACCGAGACGGGAAAAGGGAATGAGCCAGAGGGCGACGGCCGCCACCGCGCTGCCGGCGGTTCCCGGCGCGACGGGAAAGTAGCCGGCGCCCCCGCCGCTGGCGATCGCGAGGGCGAGGCGGTCCGCGGCGCGGATCGCCTATTCCCCCACGAGCTCGTAGCCGTCCACCTCCACGATACGCACCTCGGCGAATCGTCCGGGCGTAAAGCGAGGATTCCGCAGATAGACCACGCCGTCGATCTCGGGTGCCTGCCCCGCCGTGCGGCCCTCGAAGGCAAAGGCCGTGTCCTCGCTCGGCCCGTCGACGAGGACGGTGCGCTGGGTCCCCACGAGGGCGGCCTGGCGCGGCCAGGCGAGGCGGTCTTGCAGGTCCTGTACCTGCTGGGCGCGCTCCGCCCGCACTTCGGCCGAAACCTGGCCAGACATGGTCACGGCCGGCGTGCCTTCCTCGGCCGAGTAGCTGAACACGCCGAGCCGATCGAAGCCCACGTCCTCGACGAAGGCTAGGAGGTTCTCGAAGGCCGTCGGCGTCTCGCCTGGAAAGCCGACGAGCACGGTGGTGCGCACGGTGAGGCCGGGAATGGCCGCGCGGAACTGGGCGACGATATCCTTCATGCGCCGCGCCGTCACCGCCCGGCGCATGGCGCGAAGGATGCCGTCGTCGCCGTGCTGCACCGGCATGTCGAGATACGGCACGACACG
>DATGCY010000232.1:0-8318 GCA_035311385.1 Candidatus Methylomirabilota bacterium | reverse complement strand
ATCACCGATCCGCAGTGGAAGAACGACAAAGGCTATCAAGACTGGGTCGCCTTCATGAAGAAGTACTATCCCGAGGGCGCCCTCGACGACCAGTCCAACGCCTTCGGCTATAACGTGGCCATCCTCATGACCCAGGTCCTCAAGCAGTGCGGCAACGACCTCTCGCGCGAGAACATCATGCGGCAGGCCGCCAACCTCAAGAATGTCGACCTGCCCCTCCTCCTGCCGGGCATCAAGGTGAATACGGGGCCCAACGACTTCGCTCCCATCGAGCAGGAGCAGCTCGCGAAGTTCGACGGCGAGCGGTGGGCGATCTTTGGGGAGATGGTGGAGGCAGTCCGGAAGTAGCGCGGCGCCGTCCGAGCAACCGTTTAAACATGCTGGCCGGCGGGATCTCTCCCGCCGGCCGCTGTCATGTCCGGGAACTGGCGCCTATTGACCCGCCGACGAGCTCGTGTTCGACCGGTCCGATGGCTGGACTTCCAGCTCCAGCGTGGGCGCGGGCTTAGGGGGCGGAGGCGTGAATGGCTTGGCGCCCGTGGGAAGATCGGGCGAGCCCTCGAACCCACCACCATGCGGCTGCCAGCAGATCTGGGGCACGCCGTCTTGAAGGCCGCAGGGCACCCCGTTGGGCATCGCGATGCCCTGCTTGTTGCCGTCCTGGGCCATACCCAGCCCGATGGCCGCCGCCACGCCACCCACGAGCTGAAGCGCGCCCATCATCAGGCTCATGGTCACGGGATCGAACTGCGCCCGAGCGGGAGCAGCCAGGGATAGCAGGAGGGTCGTGCCGACCAGGACGCTGACTAGGCGACGGAGGAAGCCCGGGCGCCACATATAACCACTATACTCTGACGACCCCCGGAAGAACCAACATTAGGGTTACCCAGCCCCCCTTCTCCTGCCGCGCTCCGCCTCCTCCTCCCCGGGGTGGTGTATGGTGGCGGGAACATGCCCTGGAAGGCTCGGAGCTTTGAACAAGGCGTCCCCTCTGGAAGGAAGCATCTGCTGCTCCTCGCGGTGCTGATCCTCCTGCAGATCGGACAACCGCTGCTGGAGCACCGGCGAGTCATCACCCGGGTCCTGTCCGACAGCGTCTTCGTGGCCATCTGCCTCTACGTGTTCTTCATCGTGTGCACCCAGCGGTGGCAACGCGTGGTGGGAGGTGTGTTGTTCGCCCTTGTGCTGTCGGGCAATCTCGCCCTCTATACCCAGGCCCCTTCCTTCCATCGGCTATGGGGGGCGCTGTTTCACTGCGCCCTCATCGCATTCCTGGGCTTCTCCGTCGGAGTGATCCTACAGAATCTCTTCAGCAAGACGGTGATCCAGGTCGACGACGTCATCGGGGCCATCTGCGGCTACATGCTGGGGGCCATGGTGTGGGGGAATCTCTACGCCCTCGCCTATCTGTTCGTGCCCGGCGCCTTCAACGTGAATCCGGCCATCACGGTCCAGCTCGAGGATTGGCAGCTCAAGCGCTCACTCTTCGACTACCTGAGCTTCACCACGCTGACCAGTCTGGGCTACGGGGACATCACGCCCGTTGGTCAGCCCGCCTTTTCGTTGACCTGGCTGGAAGTGCTCTTCGGGCAGTTCTACATGGCGGTGGTGGTGGCACAGCTCGTGGGCATGAAGCTGGCCCAGGCGATCAGTCATCGCGGTCAGGGCTAGGCGGGGCGGCCACCCTCCGCGCCGGCGGCTTCCTTGGCGGCCATCTTCCGCTTGAGCTCCTCCGGGGTCAGCCGGACGATGTCCTCGTTCTGATGCGCGTAGACCTTGTGGGCCGAGGTGTCGGCCCGCTCAAGGACCAGACGCCCTTCCAGCACGGCTGACTTCCAGCGCTGGTGCTCCGCCTCGCGCGCGTGAAATTCCGGCATCACCTCGCGCGCGAAGAGCTCCAGGCTCGAGCAGATGTCCTCATGCGGCGTTCGCCCCGTCTGGTTGAGCAGGATGACCTGGTCTACGTGGGCCGCCTCGAACTCGCGGAGACGGCGGCGAATCGTCTCGGGAGAGCCGATCAAACCTGCGCGCAGCGTCTCCTGCGCCTTCGGCGTGTGGCGCCATTCCTGATAGAGGGCCCACATGTCGCCGCGTCCCGGAGCGGCCATGCCGTGCCGCCCGTAGTGCGAGAGGCAGAAGACGAAGAAGGTCCATCCCGCGGCCTTGGCCTGTGCTTCCTCGTCGGTGGCGGCGCACATGAAGGCGCTCACCATGGCCACATTGGGATTGCTCGGATAGTCCGCGAGCTTGTGAAGGTGAGCGGTGAGATTGGCGTAGTACTCGGCGACCCAGGCTTTCGCCGCTTCCGGGGAGACGAACTGGAAGCCGAGCGCCCCCATGCCCCACTGCCCCGCGCTCCCGATGGTGGCGATGTTCGAACAGGCGACCCAGAGCGGCGGATGCGGCTTCTGGAGCGGCTTGGGTATCACGTTGCGCGCGGGGAAGTCGAAGAAGCGGCCGTGGAACTCGACGGCCTCCTGGGTGAAGCACTGCACCATCACCTGCACCGCTTCCTCCCAAACCTCCCGCTTGTCACGGACGCGGCGGCCGAAGGGGTGCAGCTCGATGGGCCCCTGCCCTTCGCCCAGGCCCAGCTCCACGCGCCCGCCGGAAACCAGATCGAGAGTGGCCACGCGCTCCGCCACGCGAATCGGATGGTTGGTGGGGAGCTGGATGATCCCGTGACCGAGGCGGATGCGAGAGGTACGCTGGCTCGCCGCCCCGAGGAAGACCTCGGGGGCGGAGGAGTGCGAATACTCCTCCAGAAAGTGGTGCTCCACCTCCCACGCGTAGTCGTAGCCGAGCTGGTCGGCAAGCTCGATCTGGCGGAGGGACTCTTGGAGGAGCCGATGCTCGCTGTTCGCGTTCCAGGGTCGCGGCAGCTGATGCTCGTAGAAGATCCCGAATTTCATGCAGGGGAGAGCGTAGTCTGGGCGACCTGTCGCGGTCAAGGCCGCGTTGACTTGCTGCGGATCCGCCCCCGATCTATCCTCGGCCTCGCGCGATCGAGTCGAGTCCTCTCACTCCGGAGCCATCATGGTCAAGGTGATCACATTCCTCAAGCGCAAGGTCGGCATGCCCGTGGAGGAGTTCCAGCGTTACTGGCTCGAGCGGCACCCCGCGGTGGTGACGCGCCTACCCGGCGTGCGCCGCTACGTGCAGTCCCACACCCTGGCCGCCGACTACGCAGCGGGTGAGCCTATCTACGACGGAATCGCCGAGGTCTGGGCGGACAACACGGATGCCCTCCGGGCCATGACCCGCAGCCCGAGCCACGCGGCGGTGCAGGAAGACGAGGCGCGCTTCATCGATCGCGCCAGCATGGGCGTGGTCATCACCGAGGACCATGTGGTCATGGACGGCACGGTGATACCTGACGCGGTCAAGGGCGTGTCGTTTCTCAATCGCCGACCCGGGCTGTCCGTCGACGAGTTCCAGCACCACTGGCGGGAGGTGCACGCACCCCTGGCTGCCCTCCTGCCCGGCCTGCGTCGCTACGTGCAGAGTCAGACGCGCCGCTCCGCGTATGCGGGCGGCCGCGAGCCCGCCTATGATGGGATGGCTCTCACGTGGTTCGACTCGCGTGAGGCCGCACTGAGGGCGGGGACGACCGACGAGTTCGCCCGTATCCTCGCCGACGCCCCCACGTTTCTCGCGCCGGGACCGATCCGCGCCTTCCTCGCCCGGGAGCACATCATCGTCGCCTGACCGCTCCGCGCGTTGACTCACGCGTGGCGCGTCCTCACCGCGCCACCCCGCCCGGCGATGACGCGGTGTCGTCCCGTGAAGAGAGCGCGCAGCCGGGCGAGAATTCGCCCAGGTCCGTGGATCGAGCGCACGACCCCGCGGCGCGCGGCCTCGGCGCGAAGTTCCTCCAGTCGCGAGGTCGTGATGCGTTCCAGCACGTAGGGATCGAAGCACATAGCGTGTCCTCCTTTCTCACGCGGCCAGACGCTGGTCGTCGGTGGCCGCGGCGCGCGCCGACGATGGCTCGACGGCCACGGACGGCACGCTCCGTGCGGCAGGCTGCAGCACGATCTCAAGTCCCTTTCCCGCGCTGTCAGCCCGGAACAGCTTGGCGGTGAGCCGGACCACCGCGCCCACTTCGCCCGCGCGATCCAGTGGGACGGCCATGGACACACGCCAGCCGCCGAACCATCGCTGGCGGACGACGGGCGCGGCCACGGCGCCGAACTCCCAATGAATGGCGTCGGTGAGCTCGATCTGACGCTCCCGTTCGAGCTCCCGCCTGTCTTGCAGGCGCTCGGAGAAGCGGAGAAGCGCGCTCACTGCGAGGAACGGAATCGCGATGGTCAACAGAGCCGCGAGCCAGACGGTCATGGTGTCCTCCCTTTTGCTCGCTAAGACACCACAGGGGCGCGCCCGTGAAACGTGCGAGCGACGGAGAAATCAGGCGGAGAGCGGATGCAGGTCGGGGCGGCAGCTGCTGCAGGGACTCAGCCCCACCGCCTCGGCGCGCTCGCGAGAGCCGAAGAGGATGAGCCGGGCGAGCGGCATCGTCGAGATCGACCCACAGCTCGGCACGCAATACTCCGTGTAGGGATCGACCAGCACGTACATGTGATTGCGGTCGATCCGATGTGCATGCCCACCCACGGGCACGCCCTCGAGGGTGAGGAGCTGCTGCTTGAGGCCGATGCGCGTGCCCGCGTAGCCCGTGAGATCGCCGGTGCTCCCGATCACCCGATGACAGGGGATGACAATGGGCAGCGGATTGTGTCGCAGGGCTTGAGCGACCGCGCGCACGGATTCCGGGGCGCCGATGCGCTTGGCGATGCCACCATAGGACGCTACGGCCCCGTAGGGCAGCTGCGTGGTGGCCTCGAGGACGCGGCGCTGGAACGCGCTCCCCGCCCAGCGAAGATCGAGGGGCCAGCGGAGATGGGTGTTGCGAGCCTCCAGATAGTCGAGCAGCTCGCGGTAGAGCGCCTCCACCATCGCCGGGTCTTCGACAATGTCCTCGTCGCCGGCGAGATGGGCCATGTGCGCCCGCGCCGCCGCTTCCGAGTCGATATAGCGCACCATGGACACGCCGAGCTCCGAGCGGGCGATCAGAATCTTCCCGAGCGGTGAGGGGAAGATGCCGTAGCTGACCAGCCGCGAGCGGATGTCGGCCAGCTTCGACTCCAGCTCGGCGCGGGCCAAGGTGGCATCGGCGCCGGCCATGGGCGCGCGACGAAGATCCGTCACCATCCCCTCGAGCACTCGATAGCGACCCAGCTCCTCCCGGCACTCCCGGCAGATCGCGACGTGCCGCTCCACTCCCTCAGAAGCGGCAGCCCCGGCCTCGCCTGCGGCCACCGCTACCAGGTCGCGCTCGACTTCACGGCAGGTCGGGATCTCTTTCATGGCTATCGCTCCGTGTGAACGCCGTCGAGGTCGTCGAGCCCCTGGCGGATCTTGCGTAGGGCTTGGAAGACGTGCGCGCGTGCGCTTTCGGCCGAGCACTCGAGGCTCTGGCCGATGCTATCGTAGTCGAGCTCGTGGACCTTTCGCATGGTGAAGGCGACGCGCTGCTTGAAGGGCAGGGCCGATACGAGCCGATCGATACGCGCACTGGCCTGGTTGGCGATGGCCTCGCCTTCGGGCCACGACGGCCCCTGCTCGGTCGCTCCCGCTGCGGCCATGGCCATCGCCCGCCGCCGTCGCCCCTCGGCCCGGAAGTGGTTCCGGGACAGATTCGTGGCGATGGTGAACAGCCAGGCCCGGACGTTGGCGTCGGGGGGCAGCGCTCGGTATGCCTTGTACGCTCTCACAAAGGTTTCCTGGGACAGATCATCGGCGTCACCCGGGCGCAGGGTGGCTCGCACGAGATAGCGATGTATCTCGCCATGATGGGCGGCCACAATGGACTCGAATGCGTCCCCTGTCATGTCCTTGCCCATGAGACACCGTAACCTCGGCTTCGTGAAAAGACCATGGGGTCAGAACTTCCCGGTCTTGGACTCCGGGAGATAATGATCCCGCTATGGCTCATCCCTTCGAGACGGCCCGGCCCCTCCCCCCTGACATCGGGATCGAAGGCCGTATCACTCGCCAGCTCCACCGGGAGGTGGTGCTCCTGGCCGGCTGGGGCCGCGCGATTCTCCTCCAACTCGCCCATCCCCTGGTCGCCCAGGGGGTATTCGATCACAGCACGTTCGCCGACACGCGGTGGGGTCGGGCCATCCGGCTTCGGCATACCTTGCGAGCCATGCTCGCCCTCACCTTCGGTACTCCGGTGGACGCGGCGGCGGCCGTGGACGGCATCAATCGAATCCACGATCGCGTCCACGGTCGCCTCGCCGAGACGGCGGGGTCACTCTCCACGGGCGCGCCGTACAGTGCCCACGATCCCGCGCTGCTCCTGTGGGTTCACGCGACGCTCGTGGACACGTTCCTGATCACCTACGAGCGTTTCGTGGCCCCACTCACGTCCGAAGAGAAGGATCGTTATTGCCTCGAGGCCGCCGCGGGGGCGCCCCGTCTCGGCATTCCCATTGAGTCGATCCCTGATTGCGAAGCCGCCCTCGCCCGCTACATGGAGCGCATGCTGGCGAGCGGCGACATCGCGGTCACTGACACGGCGAGGCAGCTGGCCACCGACGTCCTCTCGCTCGGCTTGCCGCGCGTCACCCAGCCTATCGTGGCCATCGCTCGCCTGCCCGTGGTCGGCATGCTGCCCGAGACGATTCGCACCGCCTACGGCTTCAGATGGACGCCGCGCCACGAACGGGCGCTCGCTATCGTGGCGAGCGTGACGAGGCGCACCTTACCTGCGCTACCCTCGCTCCTCCGCCACTGGCCCGCCGCGCGTCGTGCAGTGCGACGAGACAGCTAGCCCGGACTCGTCACGCGCGCCACGCGTCCCACCGGGACGGGTGGCGGCGGGGGAGCGCTCCGGCGGAGTGGAACCCCCTCGTCCTGTGCGCCGCCCAAAGGGCGGCGAGTCAGGCGAGCGGGTGACGTAGCTGGAGCGCTACCCCCTCTCCCGCCGACGGGACCCGGCCCGCCTCAAGCTCACGACCTCGTGACGAGGCTAGGCGCCGGGCGCTTCGGGCGCAGTGCTGTCTGCGGGAGCGAAATCGGCGAGCTCGGCGAGCGCCGCCGCGGCAGACCGGGTGCCGAGAATCGTCGCGAGTTGGTGCTCGTCACGGATGGGACCATGCTCGGCGCGAAACTTGACGATCGCCTCGGCTTCCCTCGCCCCGACTCCGGGAAGCTCCTGCAGCTCGAACGGATTGGCCAGATTGACGCGCACCTTGGTGGGCATGGCTCGCCTCCTTCTCCTGAAGGTGTCCCTGGGGTCAGTCTAGGCCGGGGGTCAAGACGGCTCGCGGCGCCTCGACGGGGACGGCGGACTGCTCTATGATCGGACGCAACCGCGCCTCGGCCGCGAGCGTCGAGGAGTCGAATTGCTCCCACGTCGGAGGTTTTCATGCGCACTCACCTGCTGTTCCTGCTCATCGGCCTGGTGTTCCTCGCCTCTCCCGCCTCCGCCCAGGTCGACCAGCTCCTCAAGGGCATCACGGGCAGCGGCGTCACCGACAGCAAGGCCAGCGCCGGCCTCAAAGAGGCCCTGGAGGTCGCCACCGAGAAGGCGGTGAGCCTCACGGGTCGGCCCAATGGCTACTTCGGCGATGCGGCGATCAAAATCCTCATGCCCGCCAAGCTCCAGACCATGCAGGAGGGGCTGCGCGCGGTGGGCTACGGGCCGCAGATCGACGAGTTCGTGCTGAGCATGAATCGCGCGGCGGAGCAGGCGGCGCCAGCGGCCAAGCAGATCTTCACGCACGCCATTACCACCATGAGCTTCGATGATGCCAAAAAGATCCTCACGGGCGGCAACACCGCGGCCACCGACTACTTCAAGGCCAAGACCACGGACCAACTCACCGCGGCCTTCCGCCCCGTCATCGACAAGAGCATGAGCGAGGTGGGCGTGACCAGGCAGTACCAGGCCCTGATGGGAAAGTTCGAGACCATTCCCTTCGCGAAAACCCAGAGCTTCGATCTCGACAACTACGTCACGGGCAAGACCCTCGACGGACTCTTCCACGTGGTGGACGAGCAGGAGAAGCTGATCCGCACCAATCCGGCTGCGCGCACCACCGCCCTCCTCCAAGAAGTCTTCGCCAAGAAGTAGACGGGCCATGCGCGTCGGATTCATCGGGCTAGGAAACATGGGTGCAGGCATGGCCCGCAACATCCACGCCGCCGGCTTCCCCCTCACCGTCTACGACGTGCGCGAGTCCGCCTTGGCCGACTTCGAAGCGCTAGGGGCCGCGCGCGCCACCTCCCCCGCCGAGGTCGCCCGT
>DATGCY010000231.1:0-8479 GCA_035311385.1 Candidatus Methylomirabilota bacterium | reverse complement strand
CGACGGCGCCGGCTCTCAGCCCAGCACCTGTTCGTAGGTCTTCTCATCGAAACCCACAATCAAGGTCCGCCCCTTCCGCAGGGTCGGGGCCCGGAGATTGCCGGTCGGGCCGAGCAAGAGCTCGAGGAGCTCCGCCTTCGGCGGGCGGGCCTTGCGCAAATCCACGTGCAGGACCCGCTTTCCTTTGGCCACGTAGAGCTGGTCCACGTTGGCGAGTACATCGAGCGCCTGCCCTTTCTTGATCGTTTGCTTCTTGGCGTCGACCTGCATGGTCGAGAGGATCTTCCGCTTCGCAAGGAACCCTTGCGTCTTGGCGCAGGTCTGTCAGCCGTTCCGGTGATAGCTCCAGTCCACGACAGGCATGGCGATCTCCTTCTGGGGCAGATCAGGGTTTGAGGTCGAAGGTGCGGTCCAGCCAAAGAGGAATGGCGAGGACTGTCTCGTCGGCGGCACTGATCAGCACGTACGACCAGTGCAGCGACACGCGGATGCCGGAGCCTTCGGGCCTGACGGTGAGCTTGGACACGTCGATGGGAATGTTCCCCTGCCGTGCTCCCACCACGATGGCCTCGCGCGTGTCGACGGCGAACTCCTCAAGCGCGGCGAGGGAGGCCTGGGTCGCCACGGCCGCCGCGCGCGGCCGTCGTCCCACCTCGAACACCGCCTGGTCCACGAGCTGGCGCGTCTCGAAGTAGCTCGTGCCGGCGACGATCGCCGAGTAGACGAGGAAGCCGACGAGGACGACCCAGAGCAATCGGCTGATGACGGTGCGGACTCTCATGTGTAGCCGCTCCGGAAGCGCATCGAGCGCACTCTAAGCCGCGTCGGTGGCCAGAGGCAAGACGTCGGGTGGCCACCGTCTAGGCGGCGTGATAGGGTAGCCGCGCCGTGACCCTCGCCGCCCTACCCTGGCGCGCCATGGTGGCCGGCAGCCTCTTCGGGCTGGCGGCCGCCCTGGCCGACGTCTACGACGTTTCCGGCTTCCTCACCAACAACGAGCTCAAGGCCGTCAACGCACAGTTCGCGCTGCGCGGCCCGCGCCCACCCACCGCCCCCGTGGTCATCGTCACCATCGACGAGGACTCCTTCGCGGAGCTGAATATGCCGTGGCCGTGGCCGCGCGCGCTGCACGGCAAGCTCATCGACATCATCACGCGTGGTAAGCCCGCCGCCATCGGTCTCGACATCCTGTTTCTCGAGCCGTCCGCGCATGGGCCCGCGGACGACGAGGCGCTCGCCCAGGCCGTCGCGCGCTCCGGCAAGGTGGTCCTCGCCGCCGGCCTCAGCGAGGTGCGCGAGTCGGGGTGGATCAAGGAGAAACGCGATCTCAATCCCCCGCTGCCTCTCCTCCGCGAAGGGGCGGCAGCCTGGGGCCCCGTGAACATCATCACCGACCGCGACGCTTTCGTGCGGCGGACCCGTCTCACCCTCGACTTCCAGGATCGCGAGTGGCCCGGTTTCGACCTGCAGATCTACCGGGTCGCCAAGAGTGCAGGCATCCCGGCGGCGCCCCCACCCCAGCGCCCGGAATTCCTCATCAACTACGCGGGGCCGCCCGGCACCTTTCCGCGCGTGGCCTATTCGCGCGTGGTGAGCGGCGAGATCTCACCCGATATATTCGAGGGGCAGATCGTGCTCGTGGGCGCGACCACCCAGATCCTGCACGACGTCTTCCCCACGCCCTACGCCCCCCTCCGCACCATGCCGGGGGTGGCCATTCACGCCAACATCATCGACACGCTGCTCGCGGGCATTCCCATCCGGCGCGCCCCGACGTGGTTCAACACCGGGTTCGCCGTGCTGGTCGGAGCTGCCGCGGGATGGATCGCCTCTGCCTTCCGGCCGCTGCCCGCCTTCCTCCTCGTGTCGGGCACGGCCTTGGTTTTCCTCGCAGGCACGCAGGCGGCCTTTCGCTGGGGCCGGCTGTGGCTCGACGTGCTCCCCGTGCCCCTGGCTCTCCTCGTGCCCTACGTGGGGGTGGTGGTGAAGAACTTTGCCCAGGAGCAGCTCGAGAAGCGGCGCCTGTCGCGGTTCTTCTCCCCCAGTGTGGTCAAGGAGATCGTGCGTCAAAAGGACGACGCGGGCTTGGGGGCAGGGCGTCGCCGAATGACCGTGCTCTTCTCCGACATCCGCGGCTTCACCTCCATGTCGGAGAAGATGGAACCGGAGGAAGTGGTGGCCTTCCTGCGCGAGTACCTGACGGAGATGACGGAGGCGGTGTTCCGTCACGGGGGGACCGTGGACAAGTACATCGGCGACGCCATCATGGCGCTGTACAACGTGCCCTTCGAGGCGTCCGATCACGCGGCCCAGGCCGTGCGCACTGCTCTCGAGTTCCAGCGTCGCCTGGCGCCCCTCGCCGAGCGCTTCGCGGCCAAGCATCGCGGCACCCTCGCCTGCGGAGTGGGCATCAACACCGGCGACGCGGTGGTGGGCACTATCGGCTCCCAGCAGCGCCTCGAGTACACGGCCATCGGCGACACCATCAACCTGGGCTCCCGCCTCGAGAGCATCACCAAGGACTTCAACGTCCCCGTGGTCATCAGCGAGGCGACGTGGCTCGAGATCAAGGAGCTCTTCGAGACGCGCTATCTGGGCGAGGTGACCGTGAAGGGCAAGGAGATCCCCGTCAAGATCTACACGGTGCTGGACACCGAGAAGACGGCCGTCTGAGCGGGGACGCGAGCGGACGCGGGCGGAGAGCTGGATGTCAAACCAAACTGTGGCGAGGTCCTAGGACCTCGCCACCGCTTGTCTTGCCCGCACCGCTCAGGAGCAGCGATGGCTGGACGTGCACCTCACACTCGGCTCGTCGGCACCTCGGACGACGCCGGCGGCCGGACCGAGACTCTGTTAGCAGTCCTCGCCGGCGGTGGAGTTCGCGGGCGGCGTTGCGCTGTTCACGTCGCACCTCAGCACCACCCCCGTGGTCGTCCCGAACATCGACAGCGACATGCCAGCCGCATCGCCTCCTACTCCGGATACGGAGATCTGCCCAAGGAGCTGGGGCGGGTTGTTCGTCGTCACCGTCAGCTGCGCGGTGGGGACGTTCCAACGGCCGTCGTACGTATTGAAGGAGGACGTGTCCAACCCCACCCGCTGTGCCACCTCGCTGCGGACACAGGTGCTGCCGGCGCCCTTGAGCTGCACGCAGCCGGACAGGGCCGTGAGGGTCGAGCCCGCGAGGGCCTTGGCTTCCGCCAGCCGAGCGTCACGCGTGTACCCCAGATACAGGGGAAGCGCAACCGCCGACAGGATACCTATGATCAGGATGACGATGAGTACCTCGACGGCCGTGAAACCAGCGTCGCACCCCACCCCAGCCCACATGTCCCGCTTCTTCGACAGCATCAGTCCCCCCTCGAAGTGATTGATCGTTCCGGCTGGCGCACGTCCTGCGGGCGCCCACCTCGTCCATAGGAGGAGAGCAAGCCTCATGCCCGGGATCTATCGGTCCAGGCACTATCTGGACAATCTTTCAAATCACCGGCTTATGAATCAAATAGGGCTCGTCGAAGCTCGCCGGGATTCCACAATCTTGGTTGGGGCCGCAATTTTTGGGGACGCGACGTGCCCCCGGTCAGCACTGGTGGCTTCCTTGACACCCCGCGACGGCGGTGCCTATGATCCGCTGCTCGGAACCACCACATGAATCGAACCCTGTTGCCAGGCGCCCTCGTCGCCCTCCTCGTCGCCGTCGCGGCCGGCGGCGGTTATGTCCTGCACGGTGTCTTCCCGGGCAAGATGGCGCCAGGGACAGCGTCGGCGAGGGCCAGCTTCGGCGGCGCTACCCCAGCGGAGAGCCTGCAGGCCGCCTTCGTGGGCGTCTCGGAGCACCTGCGCCCCGCGGTGGTGAATGTGGGGATCATCCAGAAGGCGCACCCTCGCCGCGCGCCGGGCCCCCAGCAAGGGAGCGACGACCCCTTCTTCCAGGACTTCTTCAAGCAGTTCTTCGGTCAGGACAGTCCGAGCGGCGGGCCGGAATTCCGCCGGCCCGGCCTGGGCTCGGGAGTGATCTTCGACAAGCGCGGCCTCATCCTCACCAACTTCCATGTGATCAAGGGCGCGGACGAGATCACCGTGAAGATGGCCGACAAGCGCGAGTACACGGGTCAGGTGGTGGGCACAGATCCGAAGACGGATCTCGCCGTGGTCCGCTTCCAGCCTGATCGCGATCTGACCATCGCCACCCTGGGCAACTCCGACGCACTGCGCGTGGGCGAATGGGCCATTGCCATCGGCAATCCCTTCGGGCTCGATCAGACGGTGACGGTGGGCGTGATCAGTGCCACTGGGCGCTCCGACGTGGGCGTGGCGACCTACGAGAATTTCATCCAGACCGATGCCTCGATCAATCCAGGCAACTCGGGCGGGCCGCTCCTGAATCTCAAGGGCGAGGTCATCGGGATCAACACGGCCATCTTCTCCCAGAGTGGCGGCTCTATCGGCATCGGCTTCGCCATTCCCATCAACATGGTCAAGCGCGTCGTCGATCAGCTCGTGGACAAGGGAAAGGTGGTGCGGGGATGGCTCGGCGTGTCGCTCCAGCCGCTCTCCCCCGAGCTCGCGGAATCCCTGGGGGTGCCGGACAAGCAGGGGGCGGTCGTCGGATCGACTATGGCGGGAAGTCCCGCCGCCACCGCGGGCCTCCAGCAGAACGACGTGATCCTTGCGTACGACAAGACACCGGTGGAGAGCTCGCAGCATTTCCAGCGGCTCACCGCCGAGACCAAGGTCGGGAGCAGGGTCGTCCTGCAAGTGTTGCGCAAGAAGCAGAAGATGGACGTTACGGTCACCGTCGCGGAATCTCCCGACGAAGGCCCGCGTCGCCCTCTCGCCGCCCCGAAGAGCTAGCGGGTCGCCTCTCCACCGCCCTAGGCGACGAAGGGCGGAATCGGCGGGATGTCGACCTGCTGGGTCTTGACCTCGCGCACGCCGCGAACGGCCCGCGCCACATCGACGGCCTCGTCCATGGCCGCCGTCCCCTCGAGAGTGACGAGCCCGCTCTTCGCCTCCACCGTGATGCGGTACTTCCGCGTCTCGGGATTGGTGGCGAGGGCGACCTGGATGCGCGAGGCAAGCGAGCGGTCCTCGACGAGCTGCTGGGCCGCCGGCGTCGTCTGGAGCTCGGGACGCCGGAGGGCGTTCGCGATCATCTCCACCGCAGCGTCGATGGTGAGCTTGTCGGTATTGACGACCATGTCGTAGAGCGAGGGATCGCGCAGGTCTACCTCGTAGAGGTAGCGCATGCGGCCGAGCTTCTCTTGGTCGTCTCGGCGCGCCATGTCATGCACGGTGCGGGGGTTCGTCTGCTCGCCCATCTGGCCAGAGAGCTTCTTGCCGAGGCGCTTCACGCGAAGATCGAACGGCGCCATCACGCGCAGGCGCAGCACGTGGGGCAGCCCGCGGAGAAGCCACTGCCCCGCTCGTCCCATGAGGACCACGCGATCCTGCTCGGCGAACTCGAACACCGCCGTCTGCAGGACGGTGATGTAGCGTCGCGTCTCCGCATCGAAGCGCTCGAACAACGAGGGCTTCGACTCGTCGAGGCTGGAGAGCTTTTCCTCGAGCACGCCGTACCGTAGAGCGGCGTCCGAGATGAGCTCCTGGTCTACGTAGTGCCAGCCCAGTTGCTCGGCCACCTTCTGACCGATTTCCGGGCCGCCCGCGCCGATCTCGTGGGAAACAGTGAGAATGCTCATGATGGTCACTCCTTCCGGTATTTGGTCCGGAGGGCGGCGGGCGCGATGGCAATGCGCTTGCCGCTCACATCGTCCAGGACATAGACCTCGTCGGCCAGGGTTCCGCTGGCGAAGACCTCGAACACCTCGAGGGCTTCTTCCAGGGTGGTTCCCGCTGGCTTCTCCGCCATCAGTGCCTCGACGGCTTCACGCTTGAGTCGCATGGGAGGGGTCCTGAAAATTGCTAAGGGAGTACCAGGAAAGCACGGTCAATACAAGAGGGCAAATGACGTGGCCGGGCAGCCTGCCTAAAGGCTCGGCAGGCGCACCCCGCGGTCAGCGACCGGGGGTAGCTCCAGGGCCTCCCGGCCCGGCGCCCTGGACGGTGTCGGCCTCGGCCTCCGGGGTCTTCGCTTCGGCCCGTTGCCCCCTCCCCCGGAACGTCTCGGCCTCCTGCCGGAGGGCCCGCCCGAGATTTGAACGCACCACCGAAAAGCTTGGCTCCATCCGGAGCGCCTGGCGGAGGAGAGGGATCGCTTCCCCGTGGCGTCACTGGTCCACGTAGAGCATGCCCAGGCGACCGGGGGCTTCAGGCACCTGGGGGCTCAGCCGCATGAACTCGCGCAGGGGAACCTCTGTCTCCGCGTAGCGTCCCTGAAGAGCCAGGGCGCCGCCCAGCTTGACAGCGAGGTAGCGGCGCGGCTCATCCCGCTCAGCGCGTAGTTGAGGCCGAAGGTGACCCGGTCAGCGGGATGTAGTGGCCCATGAGCGAGGTCGTGACCATCCATCGAAGCCGGGGCCGACCCCAGCTCTCGATAGCTCTCGTTGCGGAGGAAGTTCTCGCCCCAGTTCAGGAACTGCCCGTCGAGGGCCGGCCACAAGCTCGCCACGGTGATCGCGGTCACGAGGAGGGCGAGGAGGAGAACGCGGCGCGAGGGCCGGGAGGTCATCGGCGCCGCGGGCAACGGCAGAGAGCGGCGACGCGCGCGAGCGCAGCCGTGGCTATGTGCGACCGGGGATGCAGGCCATATCGACGCGAGGCATGGGAGGCAGGCCGACCCAGACGTGGCGGCCGGTCGCGTTCATCTCGATGGCGAGCCGGAGGACATTCTCGAGGGCGACGGGGAATTCCCGCGGCACGCCCTGCACAGCTAGCAAGCCGCGGGTGAGCCCGTCAACTGGTGGCGCGGCGACGAAGCTCCTCGAGCGTGCTCGGCGGAATGGTCATGAAGCTGTCCACCACCGCGGGATCGAAATGCGTGCCCGCGCAGCGACTGATTTCCGCCCGCGCCGCTTCCAGGGTCACCGCGCGCGAATACGGCCGGTCGTAGGTCATGGCGTCGAGGGCATCGGCCACCGCGAAGATGCGGGCGCCCAGGGGAATGCTCTCGCCGGAGAGCCCCTCCGGATAGCCGTGGCCGTCCCAGCGCTCGTGATGGTGGTAGACGATGGGGACCGCGCCGGCCAGGAAGGGAATGTTCTCCACGAGCCGTCGCCCCACTTCCGGATGAGTGCGCATCACCTTCCACTCCTCGGGGGTGAGGGGGCCGGGCTTGAGGAGGATCGAATCGGGGATGCCAATCTTGCCGATGTCGTGGAGGATGACGCCGTACTCGAGGGCGCGCAGATCTGCCTCGCCCATCCCGTGGGCACGGGCGAGGGACATTGCGTAGACGCGCACACGCTCGGAATGCGACCCGGTGCCCGTGTCCCGCGCCGCGATGAGACCGCGGAGCGCGATGAGGGTCGCACGCTCGCTGCGGGAGAGCGGCGGCAGTCCCGAGGGCATCAGGTGAATCTCCGCGCTCCGCCCGAGGTCGGCCGGGGCGGGGTCGGCGAAGGACCTGGGGGGCGCCGGCCGCAGGATCAGATCGTAGGTGGCGGCAGCGAGACCCTGGAGCGCCTCTCGCACATTGACGCCTTCGTTCAGGACCACCACACTCCTCGCTCCGAATTCGAAGTCGGGCACGGGCTCCGCCGCGGCGAGACCGACCGCTGCCGCGTCGGGGAGGGGCGCATCCGACCCGCCTGCAATGGCTGGCATGACGGCGGGCTCCTCGCCCGGGCTTGGTAGGGCAGGCTGGAGGATCGACACGCGATTCTTGCCCGCGCGCTTGGCCGCGTAGAGCGCCTCGTCGGCCGCGCGGATCAGGTCCTCGGCGGTCGCCCCCACGTCCTCGGGGAGTGCGGCGATGCCGAAGCTGGCGCTGAGCCGCCCGTGGGCGAACGGATGATGGGCGAGCACGTGGCGGATGCGGTCCGCGTAGATCTGGGCACCCGCCTTGGGCGTCTCCACGAGGAGAATGGCGAACTCATCCCCGCCGTAACGGCAGATGATGTTGACACCCCGCGAGTGCTTGAGGAGGAGCTCCGACACCTCACGCAACGTCGCGTCCCCCGTCGCGTGGCCGAGGTCGTCGTTGATCTCTTTGAAGCCGTCCAGATCGAGGAGGACCAGGGACATCGGGTGGTGGAAGCGCCGGTAGCGTGCTACTTCCTCTTCGAGACGGATCGAGAAGAAGCGGCGGTTGTAGAGCCGGGTCACCTCGTCCTTGAAGGAGACTTCCTTGAGCCGGGCGTTGGTCGCCTCGAGCTCGCGGTAGGCCGCGTCGAGACGCGTGGCGAACTGGTTGATCTCGCCCGTCTGCGTCTCGATGGTGGAGAGCATGCGTGAGAAGGAGCCCATGAGTACCCCAATCTGATCCGTCTTTTCCGCCACCGCTGACTCGACGTCGCTGGTGGCCGCCACTGTCTCCGCCGTCCGCCGGACGATGGAGGCAAGATCCCAGATGACGAGG
>DATGCY010000230.1:0-2142 GCA_035311385.1 Candidatus Methylomirabilota bacterium | reverse complement strand
AGAATGTGCCCGTCGCAATCGATCACGAGCGGTTCGGTCGTCATCACGTTCTCCTCCGGCCGGTTCCTCGAGCCCTTCGTCCGTGTATCGACCGAGGTGCATCATAGCCGAGCTGGGAATGCGGCACCATCGAGTCCTCTCTCCTGGCGTATCGGGCAATGCCCGCCCCTTCCCGGGGATCACGTTTTGACAGGGCGCGAATGTTCGTGGCACGATCTTGGCGGCGTCGGAATGGCGACCTCGGGGTCTTCGGCTCCGGATCACGATCTACGCTCCAACCCGGTACGCAACACCCTCGCCTCGCGGTCGAGATGAACGGACTCCTGGGCGCTGAGCCGCGCTTGGAGCGCGCATGATCGTCCACCTGATCGACGGCACCTACGAGCTGTTCCGTCACTTCTACGGGGCGCGCCGCTTCAACAAAGGAAGAGATCGTCCCCTCGGCGCGGTCGTCGGCGTGGTCAATACCGTGCTCGAGATGATCGAGAAGGGCGCCACTCATCTCGGTGTGGCCACCGATCATGTCATCGAGTCATTTCGCAACGAGCTGTGGGCCGCGTATAAGACGGGTGAGGGTATCGAGCCGGCATTGTCGGCGCAGTTCATCCCGCTGGAGGACGCGCTGACGGCCATGGGTGTCGCGACCTGGGCCATGATCGAGCTGGAGGCGGACGACGCTCTCGCCTCGGCCGCGCACCTCGCCGCTCGGGATGATCGTGTGGAGAGGGTATGCATCTGGACGCCGGACAAGGATCTTGCCCAGTGCGTCGTGGGCGACCGGGTGGTGCAGATGGACCGGAAGACGAACACGATCCGAAACGCCGAGGGCGTGCGGGCCAAGTATGGAGTCGATCCTCGGGCCATTCCCGATTTCCTGGCACTGGTTGGAGATGCGGCCGACGGATACCCGGGAATCGAGGGCATCGGCAAGGCCACCGCCGCACGACTCGTGGCCCGCTACGGCCCCCTCGAGGATTTTCCGGCGGCGGTGCTCGACGGCGAGCGGCGACAGCGCGCCCTGCTCTTCAAGAAGCTTGCGACACTGCGCATCGACGCCCCTCTCTTCGCTCGCGTCGATGAACTGAAGTGGCAGGGTCCGAAGGAATCGTTCGAGCAGTTCGCATCGCGGGCTTCGGACGAGCGAGTGTTGACGCGCGCGCGCAAGGCGGCAGACCGGTAGCCGGAGCGCGCGTCACCGAGCTCAGCGGTCTGGTGGCGCCCTGGTACATGGGAGCCACAACGGCCTTGCGGCTGGTGCGCAGGTCGTGGCGTCCCGCATGCTGACCCAACGGGCGTGGTAACATCAATCTCGTTTCTGGCCGCCCGGGTTGGATGCGAGGGACCAGCCGCCTACCGCTCAACCAAGGGCGGGCTCGAACTCCATTGCGCCGACCGCGTCCTCACTGACATGGAGAAGAAAGCCTGGGACGCCGAGGAGGAGAGCGCGCCCGTGAACGTGCGGATTCCACCTCATCGGCTCGGGACGCCGTTGGAACTCGCCGACCTGGGCCTGTTCCTGAGCTCGCCGGCGTCGGACGTCATCTGCGGCCAAGTTTTCTTCATCGACGACGGCTACGGCGCGGTATGACGACAGCAGGAAATCCGGTGCTGAACGGCGAGATCGACTATGGCCGGGTCTTCATTACCTTTACCAAGCACACCGATTCGAAGATAGCCCACGGCCTGATCCTTGAAGCGCTGTTGCGCGCATTGCTGCAGCGGGGCGTCCTGCTGAGAGACGGAAAACCGACCGTGTTGGTAGATCTGGGGTGCGGTGAGGGTCATACTGCCTGTGAAATGATCGACGCTATCAATCGCGTTCATCCGCGAGGTGACGGCGTCAATTACTACGGCCTCGACGCTGACCAGCGCTTCGTTCTTGCCACTGACCGATTGCTGAACGAGGTCAAAGACTCCAAACATCTTCGCGTCATCGACGTGCGGCAGGCGGATGTCCTCGATGGTCAGCCACTGCCCATTGCGTCAATGGACCAAGTATTAGCGACGTTAGGGCATGTACTCTATTACGCCCACAGCCGAGAAGGCAAAGACCAGACGCGAAAGAACATTGCCGCCATCGTGGACAGCGTCACGGAGCTGTTGGGTCAGGATAGCCTGTGCTTGTTCGTCCACAGTGCAGAC
>DATGCY010000229.1:0-3953 GCA_035311385.1 Candidatus Methylomirabilota bacterium | reverse complement strand
ATCGCTCCCTCCCGAGGATTCGGTTGCGCGGGCAAAGCCCACGCTCAGAGCGGCAAGCGGTTGGTCAAGCGCGTCATGCGCGCATTCTCGAAAGGCTCCTAGCGCGGACCGTTATCGGGGGCCGCGCGTGCGACCGGGGCGGGTGGCGGCGGGGGCGGGGGTGCGCTCCAGCTGCATCACCCACTCGCCTGAATCGCCGCCCTGCGGGCGGCGCACAGGCTTCGGGGGTCCCACTCCGCCGGAGCGCACCCCCGCCCCCGACGACGGGCCCCGACCCGCCTCGCGCTCCGCGTGATCGTATTCGGGCTAGGGCTTTTCCAGCGGGTTACGCCGAACGGTCGGTACAGCGATCTTGATGAAGGCGTGCTTCTCCGCGGCATGGCACGCCGTGCACCCCGCCCGCAGCGCATCGATCCGCTGCTTGAAGAGCGCGGGATCTTTCTTCTTGATCGCCTCCCCCATCTGCGGGAGCGTCGTCTTGAGAAGGAAGTTCTCCGCGCTCGCGCGATATTCGGGCCGCCGCTCCAGCCCCAGCTCCAACGCCTTGCGCAGCTCCTCTTGCATGTGGGAGGCGTAGTCCCAGTTCCCGTCCACCCCGCCCCAGTACATCTCGGTATAGCGATAGGCGACCTCGGCCATCGTCGTCTCGAAGCCGCGCAGCTGCCGCTGGATCGCCTCCGTGCGCGCCTCCGGCGAAAGCTTGACGAGCCATCCGCCCGCCGCGGGCGGCTCTGCTCCGTGCTGGTGTTGATGGGTCTGGGCGGTGGCCACCGTCCAGGCGGCCACCGCGCCCGTGACGAGCAGGGCCAGGGCGGCGAGGGCGACCACGAGAGGCCGGTGCGGCACGAGCTTCGTTCCGTTCATGACGGCTCCTTTCTGACCGGCTCGAGCACGAGGTCAAGGGCAGCGTCGAGGTCGGAAGCGCGGTCGCAGTCCCGCTCGCCCCAGTAGCCGCGCGGATCGAGGAGGATAGAGCGAAGCCCGGCCGCGCGCGAGCCGAGCACGTCGATCGAGTAGAGATCGCCGATGTAGACCGCCTCGTGGGGAGCGACCTCCGCCCGCTCCAAAGCCAGGCGGAAGATGCGCGGATCGGGCTTCTCCACGCCGACGAGCGCGGAGTCGATGACGAAGTCGAGCTCATCGCCGAGCCCTGCCCCTTCCAGGAGGGTGCGGACCGATCCATTCGAGTTGGAGATCACGCCCGCCGCGAGACCGGCGGCCTTGGCGCGCCGGATGGCAGCCTGGGCTCCAGGAATGGCGCAGTCGAAGAGGCCGGCGGGCGGATTGTAGTCCCGCTTGAAGCTCGTGGCCGCCTCGATCTCCTCGGGCATGCCGAGGCCCAAGGCGTCGAGCAGGTAGGCGACGTAGCGGTCCTGCGCCGGACGTCCTTCCGTGGAGATGCCGGAACCAAGATGCGCGTCGAGTCGCACGCGGGCACGCAACTCGGCCTCCTCCACCGCCTCGATGGACACGGCGTGCCCCCGCCCCGCCAGGTGCCGCGCGATGGCCGGATAGTTCATGCGAAGGAGGGTGTTGCCGGCGTCGAAGAAGATGGCGCGCGGGCGGGAATGGGCGGGACGCTGCATGCGCCCATTATAATGATGCGATGATCGCTGCCCGGCTCTTCCTGCCCTTGGGAGTGTCGCTCGCAATCGCCGCCCCGCCGGCCGCGGCCGATCACGGCGGGCCGCTCGCCTCCGCGCCCATGAGCCCTCTCGCCACCGCGCTCATTGCGGGCGGTCTCGCCTTCGTGACCGTGCTCCTCCTCGCGCTGATCTGGCGGCTCTTCACCGGGTCGCGCAGCGACGGCGAATGATCCGTCGCCGCGTGCTCGCGGCGCTCGCCGCGACGGTTCTGACTCTCGTGCCCGCGCTCGCCCCTGCACACTCGCTCCTCGTGCGATCGCAGCCCGCTCAGCGCGCTACGGTGACCCGGCCCCCGGAGCGTGTGCAGATGTGGTTCAGCGAACGGCTGGAGCCCGCCTACGCCTCGGCCTCCGTGTGGAACGAGGCGGGCAAGCAGGTGGACGGAGGCGACGCGAAGGTGGACGCCAGCGATCCCTCGCTACTCTCCGTGAGCACGCCCAATCTCGGGCCCGGACGTTACACCGTGCGCTATCGCGTGCTCTCCGTGGACGGCCACGTCGTTGAATCGAGCTACACCTTCACCGTGGGGACGGCCGCCCGGTGAGTGTGCCCGGCGTGGCGATCCGCGCGCTGTCCACGGGCGCGGGTCTCCTCATCGTGGGCGTGCTCGTGATGAGCTTGCTCGCCGCTCCTTCGGACAAGCCGACGGCCCGGGCGTGGCAGCGGCGCCTCGCCGTCGGCACGCGCTGGCTCGCCGCCCTCCTCCTCCTCTCCGGCATCGCGACGCTGGGTCTCCAGGTTTCGGTGGCCACCGGCCGTCTCGACAGCATCCTGAGTGGCGCAGCGTGGCTCCGCCTCCTCGGCGACACGCAGTACGGCACGGTTTGGCTCGTTCGTCACGCGCTCCTGCTCCTCATGGCCGCCCTCGTGCTCTTTCAAGAGCACGAGGCTTCCACCGGCGACTGGATCGCGTGGCGGGCCGAGGCGGGACTGCTCGCAGTGGTGGGTGTGGGTCTGGCTGCCTGGTCCGGCCACGCCGTGGGCGTCGATCCCGGCCGGGCCTGGCCCGTCCTCGTCAACGCCACCCATCTGGTCGCCGTGGGCGCGTGGCTGGGCGCGCTGCCCGCTCTGGCGCTCCTCCTCAGCGCCGCTTCCCGCGAGGACGGAGCAGACTCACGCCCTTTCGCGGTCATCGCCACGCGGCGCTTCTCCGCGTGGGCACTCGTGGTCATGGGCCTCATCGTCGTCACGGGAGTATGGAATGCCTGGAACGAGGTCGGTGGCATTCCCGGGCTCGTCGGCACGCCGTACGGCCGACTCGTCCTCCTCAAGGTGCTGCTTCTCCTCCCCGTCCTCGGGCTGGCCGCCAGGAATCGTCGCAGCCTGCTGCCGCGGCTCGGCGGAGAGGCGGCGACGATCGGAAGGCCGGCGATGCGAAGCCTCGCCCGCGCCGTCGCCTACGAGAGCCTCCTCGGGGCGGGCCTCGTCGTGGTCGCGGCGGTACTGGCCGTGACGCCGCCCGGACGCCATGAGACGCCATTCTGGCCCTTCAGCTTCCGGCTCGCCCCGGACGTGACCTGGAACTTCCCGGGCGTGAAGACCCAGGTCTTCATCGGCAGTCAGATCCTGCTCATCGGCCTTCTCGCGCTGATCGCCGGCTGCCTCACTCGGCGCGGCCGTCCCCTGTGGCTGGCGGGCGCCGCCGTCCTGCTCGTGGCAGGCGCGCAGCAGGCTCTGCCTCCGCTGGCTGTCGACGCCTACCCCACGACCTATCTGCGCCCCGCGATCCCCTACGCCGCGTCCTCCATCGCGCACGGACAGGGGCTCTATCGCGTGAACTGCGCCTCCTGTCACGGAGTGAGCGGCCAGGGTGACGGCCCCGCCGGTGCCGGGCTGTCGCCGCGGCCTGCCGATCTCACCGCGCCGCACACGAACGATCACACGGCAGGCGACATGTTCTGGTGGCTCACCCACGGTCTCAGGAAGGGCATGCCGGGCTTCGGCGATGCGCTGTCCGAGGATGACCGCTGGGACGTGATCAACTTCCTCCGCGCGCTGTCGGCGGGCGAGGCGGCGCGTCGCCTCACCGACGTCGACGAGCTGGAGCAGAAGCGCCTGATCGCTCCCGACTTCAGCTTCGCGACCGGCCCGGCCCAGGCAAGCCTCAAGGATTACCGCGGCCGGCCCGTGCTCCTCGTGCTCTTCACGCTGCCGAGCTCTCGGCCGCGCCTCGTCCAGCTCGCCGACGCCTACGGGGAGCTCCGCAGCTTCAACGCCGCCCTGATCGCCGTGCCCATGGACAGCGACCAGGAGATCCTTTCCCGCATCGGCGCCACGCCTCGCATTCTCTTCCCCGTGGCCACGGAC
>DATGCY010000228.1:0-2250 GCA_035311385.1 Candidatus Methylomirabilota bacterium | reverse complement strand
TCGGACGGACCAGCCCACCCTTGGTGGCGATCACGAGCTCCTTCGGATAGGGATGCAGAGCCTCGGCGATGAGCTCCTCGGAGACGTTGGGCCCATAGCTGTCGGCGGTATCGAAGAAGGTGTGCCCCAGATCGAACGCACATTTCAGCAGCTCGAGCATGGTCGCGCTATTCCTGGGCCTGCCCCATACATACGCGCCGGCCACGCGCATCGCCCCGAATCCCAGCCGGTTCACGGTCAGATCGCCGAGGGTGATCGTGCCCGGCGGCGGCGGCAGGCTTGTTCGCGAGGCTCACGGCGACAGTCTACATCGGCCCATGTCTGTCAGGTGGACGCCAGGCGCCTCGAGGAAACGGAGGGCGCCGATGGTGCCTTGAGCGCGACCGGCCCGAGCGGCGGATGGATCTCGATTCGGTATTCGCGCCGGCCGGCGAGTCTGGCCGAGTACATCGCGGCGATGACGCCACGGTCGGGACGATCACCCGGATGGGTGCTAGAGTCGGCTACCCTCCACTGGCAGCCCCCATCAAGGCGACCCGGGTGCCGCGCGGTGGTGCTGATCGTCCGGTCAGGCTCGCTCTACCACCACGTCGCTTATCTGAATGACGGGGGTCAAGTCGGTGTAGTTCGGAATGTCAGCCATGATCTCCTTCGCGTGCGGCCCGAAGCCCGCCTGGAACGCCTCGACGGAGTCACAGAAGATGTGGCACATGCCTACGTAGGTCGGAGGAGCGCCGGGTGCGCCGCCGGCAAGCCCTTTGTCAATCGTGTAGTAGAGACATGCGGCACCCAGGCGCTTCTTCACGAGCGGCATATGCTTGTCGCGGTAATACTCGTGGTCGAAACGAGCTCCAGGGGTGTTCGCGTACATCACGCTGACCTTGATCATCACCGTCCTCCAAGTAGTGGGATGGCCGCTCTCAAGCCTCCGGGTGCGGCGATCCTGTCAGAGAGTGGCCGAGAGGTCAAACTCGAGGAGATGGTGGCAGGCCCACGAGAGGGCCCGCGGGAGGGGGGCCTGACGGCCCCCCTCGGGAAGATTACCTCTGGGACGCGCTGATCTGGCCGCGGATCTCGCCGCCCGGCGACAGGTTCGTATGCACGTTCGCGTAGGCTGCGCCGGCCCGGATGGCCGCGATGACCTCAGCGAGGTCGCCGGCCGTGAGCTGCTGGGCTGGCATGCTCCCGGCGATCACGTTGGCCGAGGTGATCGTTCCCGTCACGGTCCCCGCTTGCGGGCACTGGGGGGCGTGTCCGGTGGGATCGAGGAACGGAGTAGCTGTCTGGCACAGCCAGATCACGATGCTGCCATTCACGCTGAGCTGGGCGACGTGGATATGCGCCTGCTGGACCGTACCCTGAAGCCCGCTGAACGTCAGCTCGTAATCGATGGTCTGACCGTTCGGGCTGATCTGGGCATTGAAGTCGCCTTTGGCCACTGTGGAAACCGACGGGACCTCATCGTAGCCGATCAGCGAAGCTTTGATGCGCTCGGCACTGGCGATGGCCGGCATTGCCAGCAGGGGCAAGGCGAGGAGGAGGGTGAGCAACCGCTTTGGCCTCTGGTGTCGCATTTTTTTACTCCTTCCAGGGTTGGGGGGGTAGATGCGCGGCGGCCCCGGTGAAGAGCCGGCGCCCAACAAACCGACGTGCCCATAATCGCGTAGGTGCCCGTTCGGTTCCATCGAGATATCCCTCTTGTTGGCGGGTGCGCTCTCGACTAGTATCCTTACCCAACCCGACGACCTTCGGGATCGGCGATGGAAGGCCCGCTCTGGCGCCGGCCCGTCTCCCGAGGTCGCCGCGGGCGGTCCCCGGACGCCATGATCGAGTCACCGATCACCGCTTCCGTACCACCCATGATGGCGGCACCGCCCGCCGCCGCTACTGCATCTCGTCACGCCCGGAAACCGGCACTGCCCCCGTGGCCCCTCCCTATTGGCACACGATTCGAGCGAACCGTCACGAGCACCATTCAAAGGGGAATACCCATGCCGCGTCACACCCGGCGCCTCTCGTCGACGCTCGTCGCCCTCGCATGCTTGCTGGCCGCGCTGGTCTGGAACGCTGCGCCGGGCGCCACGCCCGCCGAGGCCCAGCGCAAGATCCTGAACATCGCGGCCAAGGAGCCCGACACGCTCGACCCTCACTCGAGCACGCTCGGGCAGTCCCAGGCCATCGCGCGTTTCATGTTCCGTGGACTCACCCGCTTCGCCATCAAGGATGGCAAGGTCACGACGGCGGAGACGG
>DATGCY010000227.1:0-14389 GCA_035311385.1 Candidatus Methylomirabilota bacterium | reverse complement strand
TGAGGTGACGTACCGCACCGGTCATAACGAGCACCATCTCGCCGTGGCAGGTGGGTTTGCCGAGGTGACGGCCGAACGCGTGATGGTCCTCGCCGAGAACGCAGAGCGGCCGGAGGAGATCGATCGCGCGAGAGCCGAGCGTGCCCGCCAGCGGGCGGAAATGCGGCTCCAGGGCAAGAGTCCCGAAGGGCTCACCGAGGAGATCGACTTCAATCGTGCCCTGGAAGCTCTCGCCCGTGCTCTCACGCGCCTCCTCGTGCTGTCGCACGGTCCGTCGTAGCCGGAAGCTCCTGCCCTCTCCGCTGGGCAGCTAGCTGCCCCGATCGCCTCGCTCGCGAGGCACCGCGAGCGCCGCGTGCCTCGCATCTGATTGTTCTGCAAGTCGATTCTCCCTGGCATGTCCTTCGCAGTTCAGCGTGGGCATGACGACGATCCTCATAGTCGACGATGAGCCACCCATCCTCGATCTGGTTCGCTTCACCCTCGAAGACGCCGATGTCCGCGTCGTCGAGGCCTCCGCCGGCGCGGAGGCGCTCCTCGTGGCCCGCCGGGAGAAGCCCGACCTGATCCTTCTCGACGTGCAGATGCCGAAGCTCACGGGTCTCGAAGTTTGCCGCCAGCTCCGACGTGAGGAGGCCTTCGCGCAGACCCCCATCGTGATGCTGACGGCGGCGACCCAGGAGGCGGATCGCATCCGCGGCCGCGAGGCCGGTGCCGACGAGTACCTGACCAAGCCGTTCTCGCCCCTGGCACTCCTCGCCCTGGTCGAGGCCCTCGTGCCGGAGACGCGGTCGTGGCGGCCGACGTAGCGCTGTCGCAGGCGCTGGCCTACGCGCGCGACCTGCGCAACCTGTATGAGGTGACGCGGGCGCGCGAGGCGGAGATCGCCCGCGCCCACGACAAGCTCCGGGCCGCCTATCAGCAATCGCTCACCTACGCGGTCGACCTCAAGAAGACGCACCGCCGGCTGCAGAGCTCGATCCTCCAGAGCCTGCTCGGCCTCGCCAACGCGCTCGAGGCCAAGGACGAGTACACGCGAGGACACTCCGATCGCGTGGCCGCCCTCGCGCGCCGCCTCGCCCTCGCTGCGGGCTGCGGGAGCCGCGAGGCGGCGACTATCGCTCACGCAGGACTTCTCCATGATCTCGGCAAGATCGCAGTGCCCGAGCGCATCCTGCGCAAGCCCGGACCACTCACGGACGACGAGTGGAGCGTCATGCGACGCCACCCGCTCACCGGCGCCCAGATCGTGGCGCCGCTCGAGTTCTTCGCCGACGGCGCTCTCATCGTCCGCCACCATCACGAGCGTCATGATGGCAGCGGCTATCCCGATGGGCTCGTCGGCGACACCATTCCCGTGGGTTCGCGCATCGTAGCCATCGCGGACGTGTACGACGCGCTCACCTCCGATCGACCGTACCGTCCTGCACTCACCGTGTGTCGGGCGCGTGAGCGTCTGCTCGCGGAGGCGGATCGCACGCTCGACCGACGCTTGGTTGCCATCTTCCTCGATACCGTGCTGCATGAGCCTTCTGATCCATCGTTTCGTCAGTGACCGCGTCGCGCGCCCGTCCGCCATCGGCTGGCAACTGCTGCTCGTCGCCGCCGCTGCGGGAGGGCTGAGCGGGGTGGGCTTCGCCGTCGACTCGGCGGTGGGCATCGAGCGCAAGCTCGGGCATGCTCTCGCGAGCGGTGCTGTGCATGCAGGATTCCTCGCCATGGGCTGGGTTCTCGCCTTCCAGGCGCGCGCGGGCTGGTCTGGCCCCGCGCTGAGAGAGACCAGCGCCCTCATCGTGGCGTCGGTCGTCTCGAGGCTCTCGCCCGCCGGCGCCATCGCCTATCTTTTCATTCCGTTGGTGGTCGCCCGGGACGCCGCCGGCTGGCCCACGCGGCTCGAGCGCATCGGCTGGCGCTGGCCTCGCGAAGGGCGCGCGACCTTGATTGGTGCCGCGTCCGGTGTCTGCCTCGGTCTCCATTTGCTCTTCGCCGCCTCGCTCATGCTCGGCTACCACGTGGAGATGCCGGAGGCTCGACGATACCTGGCGGCGGTCGCCTACGACATCGGCGCCAATGCCTTGACGGCGGAATGGCTCTTTCGCGGCGCCATCTTCTCAGCGCTGTGGCGGCGCTGGAGCTTTTGGCCCGCCGCCGTGGCCTCTACGGCGCTTTCCCTGATCCGCTACCTTTTCGACCCCGCGCTGCCCCAGACCGCAGAGCTCATCGCAGGCGCCATGTTCTACACGCTGCTCCTCGGGCTGGGCTCGTGCGCGCTGCGTGCGTGGAGCGGCAGCCTCCTCCCAGGCTATCTCGCCACCGTGCTCTTCTTTGCCGCCTACCGCGTCCTCCTCGTGTGATCTACGCCGCCCTCGGGCTGGTGGCGCTCATCGCCGTCGCCATGCGCGCTGCTGGCGTGGAACAGATGCCGGCGCTGCAAAACCTCTACTTGATTCCTGTGCTGTGGGCTGCGTTCGCCCGCGGGACTCTTGGCGGCATTCTCGCCGGGCTGGAAGCGGGGTTGGTCCAGTCGCTCAGCATCTTTCCGTTCATCGAGCGGGTCGGGCTGTCTTGGCCCGCCCTGGGCGGCGTGCTCTCGCTTTCGACCCCGTTCAGCCTGGGGTTGATGGTGGGCCGGCTGGTGGATCGATCGAGAGGACGGGACGCGCAGCTCGACGCGCTCCTGTCGATCCAGCGAAGCCTCGCCGACTCCGCGTCGCTCGCCGATCGCCTGAACGCGGTGGCCGAGCTCACGCGCGCGGCCCTGGGGGTGGACCGCGTGCGCCTCGTGCTGGAGACCGGCCACGACGCCTCCGTCGCCGCCAGCGCGCCAACGAACTTTCGTCCCGCTGAACTGACTCCGAGCGCGGGGGCGACGCCGTGTCGTCGCCTCGTGCTCGGTCTCGATGCGGGGCAGGGGCCGGTGGGAGCCCTGATCATCGAGCGTGACGGCGACATCTCGGCGACCACCCGTGGGCTCGCGAACGCTCTGGCGCTCCATCTTTCCCTCGCCCTCGAGAACGCGCGGCTCACCGAGCGACAGCGCCACTTCGCCCAGGAGCTCGAGGAGAAAGTAGCCGGGGCAACTCGACGGCTGCGCGAGCTCGATCAGGCCAAGAACGAGTTCCTCTCCGTCGCGTCCCACGAGTTGCGGACGCCGCTCACCGCGCTCCAGGGGTTCAGCGAGCTGCTCCTTACTCGCGACGTGCCTCCCGATCGAGCGCGCCGATATCTCGGCCATCTCCAGACGGAGTCACAGCGCCTCGGCCGCATCGTGGGAGACCTGCTCGATCTCTCCCGCATCGAGTCTGGTCGCGGCCCCACCTTGCAGCGCGTGTCCGTCGACCTCTGCGCCATCATCGAGGCGAACATCGAGATCTTCGCCTCGCAGCACCCGCGTCACCAGTTCGAATGGAAGGTAGGTACGACGCTTCCCCCTCTCTGCGCGGATCGCGATGCGGTGGACCGGATCCTCAAGAACCTTCTGTCCAACGCCATCAAATACTCGCCACGCGGCGGACGCGTGCGGGTCGAGGCAGGCTCGGCCACCGACAGGCCGGAGATGGTCGAGTTCACCGTGGAGGACGACGGTGTCGGCATTCCCGCCGACGCCCTGCCGCGCATCTTCGATCCCTATGTCCGTATCGCCAATCCGGAGACGGCGGCCGCGCCCGGGCTGGGCCTCGGCTTGAGTCTGGTGCGAGGGCTCGCCCACGCCCATGGAGGTAGCGTGGAGGTCGAAAGCCTGCCCGGCAAAGGCTCGCGCTTCCGGGTGCTTCTGCCGCGGTAAAAGGCCGGATTTGGCCGATATTTCGGCCAGTTTGCTTGACACCCTCCGACGGCTGCGTGTAGTCTCGAACGGGCTCATGTCGAGGAGAGAAGAGATCGCGGGCAGAATGGCCGAGGCCGTCGTGAAGCGGCTGGTCAGGAGAAGACTCGTCGAGATCAAGGATGAGGCACGTGCCCGCGAGGTGGTCCGCCACATCCTCTCCGAGAACTTCCTCGCCGAGGAGAAGATCGAGGCCGAGGTCAAGAGCCTCCTCCTCGATCACGCCAAGCTCATCAAAGACTCCGCTTCGGACTACAAGCGGCTCTTCACCATGGCCAAGACCAAGCTGGCCCGCGAACGCGGGTTCATCCTCTGATGCGCATGAGCCGGGAGCGGCTGTTCTTGCTGGCCGAGCGGATCGTGGGTGACCTCGCCACCACCGAGGGCGTGGTCATCCGCCAGATCGCGGACGAGAAGGTGCGCGGCCAGCTCCGTACCGAGGTGTTCCGGGTGCTCGAGGAGGAAGGCCGCCTCGAGGAGAGCGTCGACCAGGAAGTGCGCAAGACGCTGAGCAGCTACTCACGCCCGGTGCCCGAGGGGAGCGCGGAGTGGGAAGTCCTCTACAACAAGACCCGCGACGAGGTCTACCGGCGGAGACTCCGGCTGTGAAGCGCATCGTGGTCGGCCTCTCCGGAGCCTCGGGGGCGATCTACGGTATCCGCTTCCTCGAACTCCTCCGCGGGCTGGCCGACGTGGAATCGCACCTGGTCGTCTCCGATCCCGCCAAGCGCACCATCGTGGAGGAGACGGACTGGACAGTGAAGAACGTGGAGGCGCTGGCCACCCAGCGCTACGAGAACAAGGACATCGGCGCCACCATCGCCTCGGGCTCCTTCAAGACGGACGGCATGGTGGTGGTGCCGTGCAGCGTGAAGGCCGCCGCCTCCATCGCGCACGGTCTTGCCGACAACCTGCTCACTCGCGCCGCCGACGTTACCCTCAAGGAAGGCCGGCCCCTCATCCTCGTCATCCGCGAGACGCCGCTGCATCTCGGCCACCTCCGCACCATGACGGCGCTCGCCGAGATGGGCGCGGTGATCTTGCCGCCCATGCCCGCCTTCTACAATCGGCCGAAGCAGATCGAGGATCTCGTGGACCACACGCTGGCGCGCGTGCTCGACCGCCTCGGCCTGCCGCAGGATCTGGTGGGGGAATGGCAGGGGACCAACCGCCGGGCGGACGCGAACCGACACCGGTGAGCGGCATCGCCGGTGAAGACCGCCCCGCGCCACCGATCGATCTGTCCATCGTCATTCCCGTCTACAACGAGGAGGAGAATCTTCCGATCCTCTGGCCCGAGATCCGCGAGGTGCTCGACCCCACGAACCTCCACTACGAAGTGATTTTCGTCGACGATGGCAGCCGGGACGGGAGCGCCGAGATAGTGCGCGGCTTTCACGAGCAGGATCCTCGGGCCCGTCTCGTTCGCCTCAAGGCCAACGCGGGGGAGACGGCGGCCACCGACGCGGGCTTCAAATCGGTGCGGGGGAAATGGGTGGTCGTGATGGACGCCGATCTCCAGAACGATCCTCACGACATCCCCGGCATGCTGCGCCACCTCGACCAGTGGGACGCGGTAACGGGCTGGCGCGTCAACCGCGGCCACGGCGATTCGTGGGTGCGGCGCGTCTCGTCGCGTATCGCCAACCGCATTCGCAATCGGTTGAGCGACGAGAGCATCCAGGACAGCGGATGCACCTTCAGGGCCTTTCGCCGCGAGTGCCTGCGCGATCTGGTCCTCTACAAGGGCTTTCATCGCTTCGTGCCGACCCTCCTCAAGATGCGCGGCTATCGAGTCTTGGAGGTGCCCGTCAATCATCGGCCCCGCCGCTTTGGCGAGTCCAAATACGGCATCGGCAATCGGGCCTGGAGTGCGTTCAAAGACCTGCTGGCCGTGCGCTGGATGAAGGATCGGTTCCTGCGCTACGAGATCGCGGAGGACGTGGGAGGAGAGGGGAGCACCCGCCCGTGAAAGTGCTGCTCATCGGTCTGGGACGCTGGGGGGAGAAGCACCTCCGAGTGCTCGGCGAGCTCGGCTGTGAGATCTGGGTGGCCGACGTGTCCCAGGAGCGCCGGGCCTTCGCGGTCAAGGCCGGTGTTCCCGCGGCGCAGGCCGTGCCGGATTTCCGCCTCGCTCTGCCTCACGTGGACGCCGTCGATCTCGTCACGCCGGCGGACAGCCATCTCTCGCTCGCCGGCGAATGCCTCCGCGCGGGCAAGGACTGTTTCGTGGAGAAGCCCGTGACGCTCACGGTGGCCGAGGGCCGGAGCCTGGCCGAGATCACCCGCTCGACGGGGCGCTTGCTCCAGGTTGGCCACATTTTCCGCTTTCACCCCGTGAGCATGTTCATGCGCGAGCGCCTCCGCAGCGGCCGCACGGGTCCCGTGCGCTACGCCACCGGGCGCTTCGCGGGCTTCAAGCGCCCGCGGACGGACGTGGGCGTGACCCAGACGGACGGCATTCACTACTTCGATCTCTTCTCCCATGTGCTCGATCAGGAGCCCACCGCCGTCACCGCGACCCTGCGGGACTTCCTCGGCCGCGGCCTCGACGACATCGGATTCTGCTCGGTGGAATATGGATCCGTGCCCGCTTTCGTGGAGGCGGGGTACTTCGCCCCGGGGACCTATCGGGACTGCGTGATTGTGGGCGAGCAAGAGACCCTCGCGGGAGACTTCGGTACCGCCGAGGTGAAGATCCTCGCCAATCGTCACGTGAGACAGGGCGAGTGTTGGCACGCGTCCGAAGGCCACGTGGAAAC
This sequence comes from Candidatus Methylomirabilota bacterium, assembly GCA_035311385.1. Taxonomy (GTDB): domain Bacteria; phylum Methylomirabilota; class Methylomirabilia; order Rokubacteriales; family CSP1-6; genus AR37. The sequence goes on along the minus strand of DATGCY010000227.1, from coordinate 7,804 downwards.
CCACAAGACGTCAGGGCCCGAGCCATTGCGCCATGAGCTCGAGCTGTTTCTGGAAGCGTGCGCGAGACGAACGGCGCCCTCCGTCGACGTGGAGGCGGGAGTGCTGGCCCTGCGCGTGGTCGAAGCCGCCCACCTCTCATCCAAGCTCGGACGGCGCGTGCTGCTGTCCGAGGTGTAGTCGAGCAGTCAAGGCATGGACGGCGAGATCGTCCCCAGCATCTACGCGGAGCCCTTCCGCCTCACCACCTTCATCGGTGAGGTCTGGCAAGCGGAGGCGGCGGCCCGCTACTTCCACACCGAAGAGGAAGCTCAGATCGCCGAGGGGATCGCCTACTACGTGCAGCAGCGCTGGAACCAGTGGGACGATGTTGTGGGAATCTCTCGGGAGCCCACCAACTGGGAGAACGCGGTGGAGGTGCTGGGGCTCGCCGTGGCGAGCGTGCTCCTCCTGCTTCTCCTCTAGCACTGATACGATCGCGGCTCGTGCCGCGCCGATTCCTGACTCGCCTCGTGGCGCACCTTTTCGCCGTCCGCCAATCAGTTGTCTGGGCTCGCCATTTTCGTCCTCCTGAACGCCCAACCTTTGACTCCGGAGACGCGTGCACGCTCACCGCGATCTGCCCCTGGGGCGCAGCGCGATCGAGAGGAAGGCATACCCTGCGCGCAGGGTCCCGCGAAGAGTGCCGGAGACCTTGGAGCGGCCCGCCTGCCTCGGGGCGTGCGAGACGGGAACCTCGAGGATCCGCGCGCCGTTCGCGGCGGTCTTGACGACCATCTCCACCGGCCATCCGAAGGCGCGATCGCGCATGTCGAGACGGCGTAGCAAGTCCGCGCGGATGGCCCGCAAGGGGCCGAAGTCAGTGATGGGCACGCGCCATCGCCAGGCCACGTATCGAGCGACGAGACGGGTGCCCGCGGCAGCGTGCCGAGGATGCCGACCGGCGAGCCTGCGCGCTCCGAGGACGAGGTCGGCCCGACCGGCGAGGATCGGGTTCAGCACGAGCGGGATCTCTTCCGGCCGTTGGCTGCCGTCGGCGTCGAGGAATACCGCCACGTCGGTGTCGGGGGGCAGCGCGGTGACGCCGGCGAAACATGCCGCACCGTAGCCCCGCGTCTCCTCGCTCACCACGCGGGCACCGGCTTCGCGAGCGACCACGGCCGTGGCGTCGGTGGAGCCGTTGTCGACGACAATCACCTCCGCGATGAGGTTGCGAGGTGTCCGACGAATGAGATCGCCGACCATGGCGGCCTCGTTCAGCGCGGGCAGAATGAGAACCGACTTCATCCGGCATCGGCTCGCGCGCGCGCACGTGGGCGCCAGCGGAGGGTGCCGCAAACCATGCCGACGGCCCCAAGGGCGAGTGGGGTGACCTCCACGAGCTGCGCCCACAGCGGAATGGCCCACGGCGTGGAGAGGAAGAAGCTGTACGCGAAGGCCACCGTTCCCGTGAAGGCGATCCACGGCACGGAAGGCGCTACGGCCAGGAACGGAACGAGCCAGACGACGTACCACGGAAAGACGTTCGCCCCGAGCACGATAAGGCCTCCGACCATGGGCACCGCCCGTACCGCGAGACTGCCGGGACGCGGCCGGAGAGCGACGAGGAGCGCCCAGACGGCGCTTGCCGCGAGGGCGAGCCACGGCTCGTTCACGAAGCTTCGCACGAGCCCGGGATTGAAGTACTCGTCCCGGACGTAGCGCCCGATGGGTGCGGTTGGCCACTGGCCGATTCCGGCCGTGGCGAACGTGCCCATCATGAGGACGGCCCCAAAGAAGATCCACACCGACACGCGGCGCCGGCTCGGCAAGAGGAGAAGCAGGGTGGCAGGATAAAGCTTCACGAGTGTGCCCAGCCCCAGCAGCATGGCGGCAATACCGTCACGTCCACGTGCGGAGGCAAGCGCGGCCGCCGTCACGGTGGCGAGCACCAGCGCGTCCAAGTGCCCGCTGCCCCAAATCTCGACGAGCAGCAGCGGATTCCATGCGTAGATGGCCAGGCGACCGGGCGGGAGCCCTAGCGTCCGCAGCAGACAGATGAGGGCGAGCATGGCGACGAGCTCGATCAAACCGAGGGCGAGCTTCATGGCGAGAATGCTGTCGGGTGCGCACCAATAGACGGCACGGAAGAATGCCTGGGCCAGCGGGGGATACACGGTGTGCCACGTCGGATGGTTCAGCTTGGGGTAGATGGTGGCGTCACGCAGCCTCGCCACCTCGGGAGCCACCGGCGCGTACGCGTAAGGATCGAGCCCTGCGCCCGCCACACGCGCGTCCCAGACATACCGGTAGACGTCGGTGGACAGCGACGGTGCGGCGCCCAGCAGGAGGAGCCGGGTGAGCAGCCCGATGACGAGGATCACGCCGAGCGTCGCCGGGCCCCGGAGGGGAGCGCCCACGAGAACTGCCCCCGCGTAGGCCACCCACGCCAGAGTGAAGAAGATCAGAAACGTGCGGGGTGCCACGACGAGATTCGGCATTCTACCAATCACGCCACAGGCGGCGCAGAGCACGAGCCCCGCGCCGGCCAGCGTGGCCACCGCGCTCATGCGCTCGGTCATGTCGAGAGTCCCGAGGCGTTCGGCCAGCGCGTGTAGCATCAGCCCGGGAGCGTACACTCGCATCGATGACCCATGACCCTGCGGATGGGACCGGCACCGTGCGGTCGGCCCGTGACCACTACGAGACGGTGTTGGGGGAGCACTACTCGCGCATGTTCGGCGAGTTCGAGGCCAAGGTCGGCGAGCCGCGCGCGCTCCTCGAACGCCTGGGTGTCGCGAGCCGACCGAGCGCCGGCACCGCCGTGGACCTTGGCTGCGGCTCCGGTTTCCAGTCCATTGCCCTGGTGCATCTCGGATTCCGAGTACTGGCGGTCGACTTCAGCGAGCGGCTCCTCGCCGAGCTGCGAGACCGGTCGCGAGGCTTGCCGGTGGAAGCGATCGCCGGCGACATCCGCGATGTGGCCGTCCTCGTCCCCACGGGAATTGATCTGGCCGTGTGCATGGGCGACACGCTGTCACACCTCGACGCCGAGGAGGATCTCACTCGCGTCTTCGACGGGATGGCGACGCGGCTCCGGGCGGGTGGTCGCCTCGTGCTCACCTTTCGTGAACTGAGCCGAGAGCTGCGGGGCCTCGAGCGCGTGATTCCCCTCCATGCCTCTGACGATCTCGTCATGACCTGTTTTCTCGAATACGCGCCCACCACCATCACCGTGCACGATCTCATCTGGGCGCGGCTGCCGGACGGCTGGCGCTTTCGCGCGGGTGCGTATCGCAAGCTGCGGCTCGACGCCGATTCGGTGGCGAGCCGTCTCGCGCGCTCGGGGTTCACGGTCGAGCACCACCGGATGCCAGCGGGGATGGTCGCATTGGTCGGCGTCCGGCCGAGCTCGGACTCCCCGTAGGCGACGACCGGCTCGGCATGAGCGCCCGGTCATCCGCGCCAGGTGGTGAGGAAGCGCTCCGTTTCCGGGGCCGACGTTGCCTCGTCGACGTTGATGCTCTTCGACAAGCGTTCGAGATCATCGGGCGTGTCTACATCGAACCACGATGGGAGACAGGCCGCGCGCAAGCCCGCGGCGGCGGCCCGGCGCAGCGTCACCTCGAGCACTTCCGGGGTGCTCCAGGGCATGGCGTCGAACAGCTCGCGATGAGGGCGTCGGATGCCGATCAGATAGTACCCACCATCTTCCGTGGGCCCGAGGACGACGTCGGGCCCAGGACGGGTGAGGCAGTCAACGGCCTGCTGAAGGAAGCGCGCGGGTAAGGTCGGCGTGTCGCTGTCCACGGCCATCGCCCCGGCATGCCCGGCCGCCAGCAGGTGCGTGAGTATCCCGTGGAGCCGCGCGCCCAGATCGTGGCCTCGCTGGGGGACCAGGGTGAAGCTCGGGGCCAGCGTGTCGAACTCCGTGCGCGCGTCGTCCGGCGTATAGGCGATCACCGGTCGCGCGCCCGTGAGCGCTTCCACCGCGCGAATCTTATCGAGCAGGAAGCACCGATAGAGGGCGGCGGCTTCGGTGGCGAGAAGAGGAGGGGAGAGTCGAGTCTTCACCGTTCCTGGCCAGGGCGCCTTGGCCATGATGGCCACGGCAACCGTGCGTGGCGTCGAGGACCCAGACGCCATCTGCTAGATGCTCCAGAGCAAGCCGCAGCCTCGGCATGGGTCCGGAGGCGTGTCGGTCTCGAAGCCGGTGCGGAAGCGCCGATAGCGCTCTCCGTCCCAGATCGCCGCGAACGGTTCGGTGAACGCGTTGCCCAGGATCAGCGCGCGGTAGTCGCGCGCCACCCAGGGTGAGATGCAGCAGGGCAGGACATTGCCGTTGGCCGTGACGTAGGCGAGGGTCCAGGGGCGCTGGCAGCCCGCCCAGTGCCGCGCTGATCTATCGCCACCACGAAAGCTCGCGAGTGGCGTGGTCAAACCTGAGGACCGTATGGCCACGCCGAGCTGCGTCGCTCGGTTCTCGGCCTCGGCGAGTTGAGCTTGCTCGCGAGCGCGCAGCGTGCCGTGAAGAGCGTTGGCGTCGGTGGCGAGACCGAGGCCGTTGAAGACCAGTCGCTGCACATAGACCTCGCCGACGCCGAGATCAGCGGCGAGCTGGACGAAGCTGGGCAGCTCCTCCACATTGGCTCGTGAGGCAGTGAACCACAGCGACACGCGCGGAGTGCGGCGGCCGAGGTCCCGCTGGAGCGCGATCAAGCGCGCCACGTTGGCCTTCACACGCTCGAACCGGTCGACCCCGCGCAGTAGCCGGTAGGTGGCGGTCGTCGCCGCGTCCATTGACACACGGTACTCGTCGAGCCCGCACTCGATGAGGCGCCGGGCTCGATCCAGCGTCAAGCCGATAGCATCAGAATTGAAGAGCACTTCGGCGACCCGGGTCTTGAGGTAGGCGACGATGTCGAAGATCTGCGGGTTGAGGAGAGGCTCGCCGATGCCGTGCAGAACGACGCGATCGAGGACGGGGAACTGTTCGGTGATCTTCCGGACATGCTCGAGGCTGAGATCGGCAGGGGGCTCCAGCGTCTCGAAGGTGCGGATGCACGTCTGGCATTTCGAGTCGCACCGATTCGTCGTCTCCAGGTACAGGGAACGGGGCAGCCTGCCCACGACGGGGGGACGGGACGGCGGAGCCACGATCAGAGGGCTGAGACGACCGTGGTACAGGCGCTGCCGACCTTCGGGAGGTCTTGAAGGTCAGCGCGTTCCCAGTCGAGATGGATGCGGTCGCTTCGTGGGAAGGGGCAGTAGGGATCTGCGGAGTCGATGTCGCCCGTGAGCGCGCGGCGGGCGGCGCAGCCTCCCCGGCAGGGGCAGCCGGCGCAGGGGCCCGGAGTATGGCGCGCCTCGACGAACTCCGGAGCTTCGAGGATGCGCTCGCCGGCGCGCTCGAGATCGGCGACGGTGAGGCGGCTCCCGGGCCAGTAGGTGCACGGCATCACACGACCGTCGGGCGAGACGCGTACCGTCGATCGGCCGCAGCCCGGACCCGCGAAGTCGTCGAGCTCCAGCACCCCCGCGAGCACCGGCTCCGTCGTGGCGACGAGCCGGGTGGCCCCGGCCAGACCGCGGAAGCCGTCCCAGAACTGCTCGTAGCTGAGCGTGAAGCGGTCCGTGCGCGAGGGCTGATAGACGTTCACGCGCAGATTCGCCCCGAAGCCGGCGGCCACTCGGCTCAACTCGGGCAAGCGGCGATAGTTGATAGTCATCATCACCGCGGTCACCGTCACCGGCACGTGCAGGCCGACGCAGCGTTCCAGGGCGGCGACGACGGTGCGCCAGTTCCCGGTCCCGCGGAATCCATCGTGTTCGGCCTCGGTGGGAAAGTCGAGGGATAGCTCCACGCTGTGGAAGCGTCGGAGCTCCTCGTCGCTGAGGGCGTGGATGCTCAGGCCGTTGGAGGTGATGCTCGTCTTGATCGAGCGGGTGGCGAGATCGTCGAGGATGCCCCGATACTCCGAGTGGAGCCCATTCTCGCCCACCCCCAGATTTACCGAGCGCGCGGGGACGGCGTCGCACACCCGGCGCACGTCAGCACGCGTGAGCCGGTCGACGACAATGTCGGGGCGGTAGCAGTGCGGACAGCGGAGGTTGCACTCGTTGGTGAGTCCAATCCCGATCGAGAACGCCATGGCTGGTCCGCTCCCTTTTCTCTCCTCTACTACGGCGCCCGATCGGCCAAAGATGTCACGGGGATGCTAAATTGTCCAGGCGGCCCCCGGTCACTCGGGCGAACCCCGGCGCTTCCCGCTGGCATCCAATGCCCTGAGGAGGGCGCCGACATGGGGACAACCATGGTTGATTTGGACCCGAGACCGCTCACGGGGCCGAAGCCGACCCGCGAGGACCCGCGGAGTGCACGATCCGAGGGGTGGCTGCGGGCGACCGCACCGCTTTGGCCACTCGGGCTCGCCCGGATAGTCTACGGCTACCTCTGGTGGCAGCAGTCGAAATGGAAGGTTCCCTCGGACGACTTCGGTCGGAAATCTGGCGGCGGACTCTGGTACTGGGTGCAGCAGGAGATCCAGTATCCGACCCTCATCGCCTACCGTGACTTCCTCGTCAACGTGTTGATCCCGCACTGGACGTTCTTCGGCTGGATGACGCTCATCACCGAGACGTTCATTGCCGTCACCCTCATCCTGGGGCTGGGGACACGCTTGGGCTCCTTCGTAGCGATCGGCATGGCCGCAAACATCACGGTGGGCATCCTCAACGTGCCGCACGAGTGGGGATGGACCTACGTGATGTTGATCATGCTGCCCGCATTGTTCTTGCTGACCGGTGCCGGGCGCAGCTTCGGGATCGACGCTTTCCTGGCTCCCCGCCTGGATCGAGCAGCGGAGCAGGGGAGCGGCCTCGCCCGTCTCATTCGCTGGCTCGTGTGAACGAGAACGTTGTCTGCCCGCGCGAGAAGGTCTTCGGATCGGACTCGGCGAGGATCGGCCTTACTGGATGCGTTGCTCGCGATTGGCCACGAGGGTAACCCGAGCGACCTTCTCGAATACTCCCGCGGAACGCGGGCTGACCGGTTAGACCGCACGATGCGGCAAGAGAATCGCCTGAAGCTGCTGGATCCTCACGGCAGGGTGATCGTCGTACCGTCGCCGGACGCGGTGAGGGAGAACGTGCCGGCGGTGCTCGACGTGTAGGTGTACGCGGCGCTCCAGGCCGGCGTCCCACCCGAAGGCGGCCTGGGAACCCAGGGCATGAACGGACCCGCGCTCCAGTTGAGACGGTTGGTGGCCGTGGTGGTTAGAACGGTTAGGGCCGCCGGGAGTGTACCCATGTGAACCGTGTACGCCTTGACGGCGGTCGCGAGCATATCCAGGTCGGACTGGGCCTTCTCGATGCGGTCACGCGCCTCGGCGTTGGCGTAGAGCGGGATCGCGATGGCCGCCACCACGCCGATCATGGACACCACGACCATAAGGTCGACCAACCTACTCTTCCGCCAGATCTCGATCATGTCTCCTCCTCACCACCCGTGGGGTCGCGTCATGGTCCACCTCGAGCCATCATAGCGTAGGCCACCCCGAGACCCACCAGAGCCGCCGAAAGGGCCAACTCATACCGTATCGGTAGTGGAAGCACGAACTTGTAGATGAGCACCACGAGGCCCAGGGTCACCCCCCACCACAGACTGGACATCCCGAGCAGGACCATGGCCACCATGAGCGCCGCGCTGCATCCGATGCAGCTGAGACCATACCGCACGCCGGCGACCACGGCGCTTCGCATCAGGTTGAAGGGCAGCGGCCCATGCAGCGCACACAACTCCCGGCAGCGCACCTGGCTCGCCCGTTT
>DATGCY010000226.1:0-6691 GCA_035311385.1 Candidatus Methylomirabilota bacterium | reverse complement strand
ATGCGCGAGGAAGCGCAGCAGGCCCTGCGCGCCGCGCACGCGGAGGCCGAGCGCTCCAGCCGGGCCAAGGACGAGTTCCTCGCCATGCTCGCCCACGAGCTCAGGAATCCCCTCGCCGCCATCGTGAATGGCCTCGCCCTTCTCGATCGCGTCGACCCGCAGAGCGACGTCGACGCGCGGGCCCGCGGCGTTATCGGGCGGCAGGTACACCACCTCAGCCATCTCCTCGACGATCTCCTCGACGTTTCGCGCATCATGTCCGGCAAGATCGAGCTGGGGCACGCCCCGGTGGATCTGGCGCGGGCGACGCGCCAGTGCGTGGAGGCGCGGCAGCCCGTGAGTGACTCGCCCCAGCTCACCGTGCTCATGGACGCGCGCCCCTTCATCGTAGAGGGCGACGTGGTGCGCCTCGAGCAGGTCATCGGCAACCTCCTCGACAACGCCGTGAAGTACTCTCCTCCGCACTCGCCCATCCACATCACGCTCCGCGGGGAAAACGGCCAGGCCGTGCTCCGCATCAAGGACCATGGCGTCGGTATCGCTCCCGACATGCTCGAGTCCATCTTCGAGCCCTTCACCCAGATCAACACCTCCCTGCACCGGGCGGGTGGCGGCCTAGGGCTCGGCCTGGCCGTGGCCCGCGGCCTCGTGGAGCAGCACGGCGGGAGCATTACCGCTCACAGCGTGGGCCTCGGGCACGGCACCGAGTTCGTGGTGCGCCTGCCCCTGTCGAGCGCGGCCAGCGTCGCCCCCGACGAGACGCGCGCGCCCACCGCGCCCCCGCGACGCATCGTGGTCGTGGAAGACCACGAGGACGCGCGGGAGATGCTGCTCGAGCTCTTGAGCCTCCAGGGCCATCGCGTCGAGGGGGCGGGCGATGGCCGCGCCGGCCTGAGGCTCATCGTGGACAGCGCCCCCGACATCGCGCTCATCGACGTGGGGCTGCCCGAGCTCGACGGCTACGAGGTGGCGCGACAGGTGCGGCGGACGATGGGGCAGCAGGTCCGTCTCATCGCGGTCACCGGCTATGGACAGTCCTATGACCGCGCCCGCGCCGAGGAGGCGGGCTTCGATCTCCACCTGACCAAGCCCGTCAGCTCCAAGGATCTCAGCCAGGCCCTCGGGGCCGCCTAGGACACACTCGGAGAGGGCATCGCCCCCCTTCCGAACCTCCCCCTGAGGATTCGCTTGCGCGGGCAAAGCCCACGCTCGGAGCGGGAACACTTAGGTCGGTCATGGTGTTTCCACAGCCGACCGGTTACCGCGCGACCGCACCATGGCGAAGAAGGCCTCGATCTCAACCTCCGCCGTCTCGTGACGCCGCAAGCGGCCCACCAGCTCGTAGCACGCGTCGATGGGCACGATGTGGCATTCGAAGCCCTCTGGCCGCTTGTAGACGAGGAGCGCCTCCACGTCGGGACGGAGGGTCTCGAGCAGAGGGTTGGCACGGGTGAGTTGCCTCCACGTGCCGAGAGGCAGCAGGGATTCGGTGGCGCCCGCGGGACTCGGATAGAAGGCGACCATGCGGTTGAGCGACGAGTTGACGAAGAAGAAGACCATGGCCACCGGAACCTGAAGCGCGTCCCACTGCTCGTCAGGGAGGACGAAATCGGGCGTCGCCACGTACCGCTCGGGAACGACTCGGTAGCGTCCTTGCCCCGCTCCCTCGTGGGTGAAGAAGAGGTAGCAAGCGCGACAGGCGCAAAGGAGGCTACGCGTCTCCAGGTTGACCACGTGCTGGTGCGCCTCGCCGAACTCTTGGCGGCAGAGATCACACCGTTCGTCAAGCCGCAACAGCGGGCTTGGAGCGAGCAGACGCTTGAGGGCGGCCAGCTGCGGGCGGCTCATACAGCCTCGCTCACGAGGGCGGTCACTCCGTCAAAGCCTGCTGGGTGAGCTCCCACATGACGTGATAGAGGGTGGTCTGCGCCTCCTGGATCCGGTGCACGGACAGTGAGGGCACGACGAAGAGGTGATCGATGCAGTCGGACTCAGCCATGCGCCCACCCGTGGAGCCGGCGAAGCCCACGGTGAGCAGGCGGCGGCGGGCCGCCTCCTCGAGTCCGCGCAAGACGTTATCCGAGTTGCCGCTGGTGGACAGTCCCACCGCGATATCGCACGGCTCGGCGAAGGCCGCGATCTGTCGGGCGAAGACCTCCGAGAACCCCGCGCCGTTCGACAGAGCTGTGACCACGCCCACGTCGGCGGTGAGGGCCTGCGCGGGCAGGGGCAGCCCGGCGGAGGGATCGAGGAAGAGCCGGGCCACGGCCTGGGCGTCACTCGCGCCTCCTCCGTTGCCGAAGGCAAAGATCCGGCCTCCCCTCTGGAAGCGAAGCGCGAGGGCTCGCGCGCACGCGGTCAGGCGTGTGTCGAACTCGCCGGCTAGCCGGTCGCGGATGGCCACGATCTCGAGCGCCTTCTCGCGAATGGAACGACACACCTCTCCACTGACCGCTTCCAGGCTATCCGAGCCGGCAAAGAGGTAGGGATAGAGTGACTCGACGCTCGCACCGCTCCGTCCGTCACTTGTGCTCATCGAAGCTTGCCGATCGCTACCCGGGCGCGGACGAGCAAGAGGTTGCCGTGGGCGTCGACCAGCTTGACACTTACGCTCTCCGCGAGACCACCCACCTCGACAGTGTCCATGCCCTGACCGAGCAGCTCGGTAACACGGCCGGTCACGGCCAGGTCTTTATGGTCATGCAGTCAGCCTCCGTCATCGTGTCGTCCCTGGCCCGTCGGGACGCTCGAGGAAGACATGGACCAGCTCCCAGAGGATGTGATAGATCGTCACCCCGATTTCTTTGACGATCTGCGGGTCGGCCGACCGGACGGTGAGGGCATGATCGACGGCGAAGGTCGGCGCGTCGTCTTCCGTTCCGATGGCGACGGTGAGGAGTCCCAGCTCGCGGGCCACGAGAAGGCCGCGCAGCACGTTCCGGCACGCCCCGTCGGGGGTGAGGAAACCAACCACGATGTCGCGGGCACGTCCCAACTGCTGGATCTGGCGGGCGAATACCAGCTCCCAGCCGGCGCGCTCCACGATGCCACTGAGGCTCGCCACGTCACTGCTCAGCGCGATCGCGGGCAGCGCGCGCTTCCCCACGATCACGGGATGAATGAACTCGACGGCAATGTGCTGGGCATCCGTGCTCCCAGCGCCATTGCCGAACGCGATGAGCTTGCCGCCTTCAGCGAACCTGGCCGCCATCGCGGCGGCCGCACGGCTGACCGCCTCCGCACATTCGACGAGAGCCAGGCCCGCTTCGCGGCGACGGGCAAAGGCATCAGCGACGGCGCCGGATGCGACTGGTCCGGACTGCGTTCCGCCGATGCCCTTCACGGATGCACCCCCCAAGCCCCGCGCCGGAGAAAACAGCATCGGCCACACTGACTCAACATGGCCGAGTTGCCCGTCAAGCGAAGCAAAAGAGGTGCCTCGGCCTCGGAGCAGTCAGGTGAAGCGCTCTTTCTGTACGTACGATGGCGTAGACCGGGCCAGTCCTAGGCGGACGGTTCGAACGACCGGGGAATTTCTACCTAGAGGTAAGAACTAACGACTCGAGCCAGCGCGTAAAGGGCGATCGGGACGAAGTGGGTCAGCGACGGGTCCTCGGCAGGACCCGTTCAGACGACGGCGTCGCGGCGCAACTGTTCGATCTCGTCGACCGAGTAGCCAGCCTCTTTCAGGATTTCCTCGGTGTGCTCGCCCAGGGTGGGCGGCTCGCGATCGATGCCCGGGCTGCCGTGGTCGAAGCGGAAACCCGCTCCGACCAGACGGAGAGGGCCGTAGCGCGTGTCGACGGTCTGCAGCACGTCGCGGTGCTCGAGTTGCGGATGGTGCACGATCTCGTGCACCTTCCAGATGGATCCGCACGGAACGTCGGCCGCGGTCAGGCGCGCCTCCCAGGTGCGTGGATCATCCGCGGCCATGGCTCCCTCGATGATCTCGCGCAGGGCGGGTTCGTTGGCCGTGCGCGAAGCCCAGTCCTTGAAGCGGGGGTCGTCCAGGGCGTCGGGGCGACCGAGGGTCCGCATGAGGTTCACGAACTGCTTCTCCGTGAGCACGGCGAGCACGATGAAGCCGCCCCCGCAGCGGAAGCGGCTCGCCGTGGGCTTGCGGCTCACCGAGCCGTTGCCGATCTGGCGCGCCTCGATGCCCGCCACCGTGTACTCCGCGACCGGCCCCGCGATGAAGGCCAGCGCGGCATCCAGCATGGAGACGTCGACCCGCTGTCCCTTCCCGGTGTGGGTGCGCTGGTAGAGTGCGCTCGCCACGGCCATGGCGGCGGTGATGCCGCCGATGGTGTCGCACAGTGCGAAGCCCGCCCGCGTGGGGCCGTTGTCCGCCGTGCCCGTGATGGACATGATCCCCGACATGGCTTGGAGCTTGCCGTCGAAGGCGGCGGTGGTCCGCTCCGGCCCCGTCTGGCCGAAGCCGGAGACGGAGCAGTAGATGAGACGAGGATTGATGGTGGAGAGCGCCTCGTAGCCGAGGCCGAGGCGATCCATCACGCCGCCGCGGAAGTTTTCCCACACGACGTCGGCGCCCACGACCAGCCGCTTCACCACCTCGATCGCCTCGGGCCGTCGGAGATCGAGGGTGATGCTTCGCTTATTGGCGTTCATGGAAAGGAAAGACGGCGCCATCTTCCGCTCCGCCCACGCCTTGTCCGCGGGGGAGATGCGCGTCTCGTCGCCCTCCTGCGACTCGATCTTCACCACGTCGGCGCCGAGGAGGGCGAGTTGGTACGTCCCATACGGCCCCGCCAGGTAGCGGGTGAAGTCGAGGATGTGGACGCCCGCGAACGGCTTGGTCATGTCCCCTCGCGGCGGGAGCGGGCGACGTCCTTGATCGCGTCGAATTCCTTCCGGCGCTCCGCGATCGTCTCCGGGGTGAGCTTGGCAAGGTCGTTGTAGTCGAGCTTCCAGGAGGCGTCCTCGCTCCACCGCTGCGGCGACTGCACGGTGGTACGCGGGCCCGGCGCGCTCTCCAGCACGCGGAGGGCGAGCTCGAGCGTCTCCGCCTGGGACATCTTGTCGAAGGGCCGGCCTGCCGAGTTGCCGAGGGGAAAGTCGCTGAAGAGGAAGCGCGGCACACCGCAGTGCTCCACGATGTCCTTGGCGCAGCCCATGATCACGGTGGGAATGCCCTCCCCCTCGATGTGCCGGGCGACCAGACTCACGGTCTGGTGACAGACGGGTCAGCTGGGCACGAGGACGACGGCGTCGACCGCGTCCTCGCGGCAGCGGCGGAGAAGCTCGGCCGCGTCGGCGAAGGTGGCGCGATGGCTGCGATTGGTAGGAGCGCCATGGAGGCGGCGGCCGAGCGACCCGATGCGGCCTGCCGTCACCGCCTCGCGCAGGGCGCCGAGCGGCAGATACGTGTTGATGTCGGCGGCCGAGGTGTGCTTGCGATCGTAGCCCACGTGCGAGATGCGGAGATCGGGCACCTCGTCCGTGGTGACGGAATAGACCTGGTAGAACTTGGCCGCGGCATTGTACGGCGCCCCTGGCCCCTGGTCCCCGGCTTCCGGACGATACGGCGCGGCGGTGGTGATCAGTCCGATCCGCGCCCGAGCCAGCGGCTTGGCGAGCGAGGCGAAAGGAACCTCGGTGAAGCTCGCCCAGCGATAGGGGTTCTCGTAGCCGAGGGCCAGATAGTAGTCGCGGGTCCGCTGCATGTAGGGGATCGGCACGTCGTATTCCGCGGCGAACGCGGCCTTCGTCCCGTCGGCGACGGTGGTCATGGGTGGCTCCTCTCTCGTGGCGCGATCGATCCCGACCCGGCGCCGCCACAGTCTAGCCCGTGGCGCGCGCGGCGTCCACTCGGGGAGCGGTGCCGCCTCCCGTGCTAGCATCACCCGCATGCCGGGCGTGAGGAATCGCGTGGCGGTGGTGACGGGAGCGGCCAACGGCCTCGGTCGCGAGATCGCGCTGGTCCTGGCTCGGGAGGGCGCCCGGGTCGCTCTAGGCGACATGGACGCGGCCGGTATGGAGCAGACCGCGGCCGCCATCAGCACGGCGGGTGGCGTCGCCGTCACGGTGGCGGGCGATCTCACCGAGGAAGGGCCGGCCGCGAAGCTGATCGAGGCCGCCGTGGAGCGCCTGGGCGGCCTCGACATCCTCGTCAACAACGTGGGCGGCAGCCGCAACCGGAAGGTCTGGGAGATGCCCGTCGAGGACTGGGACTTCGTGCTGCGTTTGAACCTCCGCTCCACCTTCCTCTGCACCCGCGCCGCCGTGCCGCACATGATGCGCAAGCGCTACGGGCGCATCGTCTGCATGTCCTCCGGGGCGCGCGAGGGCACGCCCTGGACCGCCTATTACCAGGGCGGGGCCGCCTACTCCGCCTCCAAGGCGGGCGTGCACGGCTTCGTGCGCGACGTGGCCCTGGAGCTGGCCGAGCACGGCATCAACGTCAACGCGGTGGCGCCCGGCCCCATCGACACGGAGCGCGCCGGCCCTTCGCTCAAGAAGATGAACGAGACGGTGGAGTTCAGCCCGAATCGCATGACCCCCATGCATCGGCTCGGGCAGCCCTTCGAGGTGGCGCACGCCGTGCTCTTCCTCGCCTCGGAGGAGGCGAGCTACATCACCGGCCACACCCTGGCCGTGGCGGGGGGACGCTGATGCAGATGCCGCTCGAAGGGGTGCGGGTCCTCGATCTGAGCCACGCGCTGGCCGGACC
>DATGCY010000225.1:0-6485 GCA_035311385.1 Candidatus Methylomirabilota bacterium | reverse complement strand
CAGGGTTTCCAGATAGTGCTGGACCTCCGCCGCCACCTCCGAGATCCGAGTGAGCAAGCGAAGGCCGAACTCGCGTCCAATGACGGCCGCCACCTGGACCGTCCGCTTGACCGGCTCTTCCAGGCGATCGATCCGCGCACGGATGATGTCCTGGATAGTGGAGGGGAACTCCACCGTCGCGCCGCCGGTCCAGAGGATCTCTCCGTTTCGGCGGACCAGCATGCCGCGCTCTCGGAGAGAAGCCGTGATCTCTTCTACGAACAGGGGATTGCCGTCGGCCTTCTCGTGGACGATCCGCATCAGATCGGACGGGAGGTGACGAGTTCCGAGCAGGGCTGCCGTCAGCGTCTCCGTCTCGCGTTCACCAAGCAGGTCCAGTGCGATCTGCGTGTAGTACGTTTTGTCCGCCCAGCGCACGGTGTGACCGGGGCGCTGTGTGGTCAGCATGAGCACGGGAACACCGGCCAAGCCGGCCGCCAAGAAGGTCAGGTAATCTTCCGAGATCGTGTCGATCCAGTGAAGATCTTCGAGAATCAGCACATGGAGCCGTCGTTCGCTCCCCGCCACGGTCAGCGCCCGGATCGCCTCGAACGTTTTCTGCCGCTTGTCCTTCGGGTCCAGATGCTTGAGTGCCTCATTTGCGCCGGGAAGACCAAACACGTCCGCGAGAAATGGGAGAGTCCCGCCGAGGGCCGGATCCAACCGCTGGATACCCTGGCGAAGCTTGTCCTGGATCTGGAGCGGATTGTCGTCCTCCTCGATCTGGAAGTTGGTGCGAAGCATCCCCAGGATCGGCAGATACGGCGTCGTCTGGCCGTACGCCACGCAGTGGCCTTCGAGCCACGTCACGGGCTCGCCCTCCAGGGATTTGCGCAATTCGTACAGCAGGCGCGACTTCCCCACCCCCGGCTCGCCCACGATCCCTACCACCTGGCCGCGACCCGCTCTGACGCGCGCCAGGCACTCGTGCAGCACCGCCAAGTCCCGTTCACGTCCCACCAGTTCGGTCAGGCCCCGATCGACGCTCACTTCCAGACGGGTTCGCCCGCGACGGCGGCCCAGCACGCGATAGACGCTTACAGGCTCCCTCCGGCCTTTGACCGACACAGGTCCCAACCCCTCGGATCGGACGTATCCTTCGACCAGCCTGTGGGTGGCCTCGGTAATCAGGATCGTCCCGGGCTCGGCCACACCCTGCACGCGTGACGCGAGGTGAGTCGTGTCCCCCACGGCGGTGTAGTCCATTCGCAGGTCGTCGCCGATCCGGCCCACGACGACGAGGCCGGTATTGAGGCCAAGGCGGAGGTGAAGCTCCACGCCCCGGTCCCCCTTGAGGTGCTGGCTGTAGCCGCTGAGCGTTTCCTGGATCGTCAGGGCCGCCTGGACCCCCCGAAAGGCGTGATCCTCCAAGGCCACGGGGGCCCCGAAGAGAGCCATCAGGCCGTCACCCAGGAACTGGTTGACGGTCCCCTCGTAGCGATGGACGGCCTCGGCCATCAGGCGCAGGGCCCCGTCCATGACCTCGTGCATCGCTTCGGGATCCAGGCGCTCGGCCAGCCGGGAGGAGTCCACGATGTCGCAGAAGAGCACCGTCACCTGCTTGCGCTCCCCCTCGAGGGCGGCCTTGGAGGTCAGGATCTTCTCGGCGAGGTGCTTGGGCGTGTACGCCTCCGGGGAAGCGAATCTCGCCGCCGCCGGCCGAGCGGCCAGAGGCTTGCCGCAGCTCCCACAGAACTTCCTTCCCGCGGGTACGGTGGCTCCGCAGGAGGCACAGGCGAGGTCGAGCGTCGCGCCGCACTCCTCGCAGAAGCTAATACCGGAGCGATTCTCGAAGCGGCATTGCGGGCAAAGCATTAGCTAGCGGTTGAACTTCGCGAGAGACGGGAAGGTGACAGGAGCTTTGGTAAATCCCGCAGGAGGGGCAAAGAAGTGAAGACAGATCCGAGCTCCCGAGAATGCAGAATGGGAGGCGAACGAGGGCCACGAGTGAAAAGGCGGTCCGGAATGTTGCAAACGATGCCCTCGAAGGATATCTCCAGCAGGCAGGGGAGCGGGCCAAGATGCGACAGGGCGGTGTGGTTGGCCGCGGACGTTTCGTAGACGAGGTTCACGATCTCGTCGCCGTCAGCACCGTCGTAGAATCCCGGGACCCATGACGGATCTGGAGGGCTGGCAAAAGCCAATGTGGGGAGCAGTATCAGGGCCAGAACGATGGGAAGAGCGGCAAAGATGGCTTGGCGCATTGAATGGAAGGGCTCAGGCGCTGATAGCGGATGCCGCGGACATGAGCCTGAGCGCATGCGTATCCCCCGATATGCGAGCGGTCAAAAGCAAAGTGCGAGGGAAACCTAAGCGAGGTTGGCTGCCCTGTCAAGGAGACGGCCGGCAATACGCGCAGGAACGACGACCGGTTGCCGAGCATGTGCGGTGAGCGGCAGCAACCGCGCCGTGAGCGTGTAAACCTCGGATCAGAGTGCGCGATCAAGCGCCGCGGCGATAGCGGCGCAAGACGAGGCGCAAGTGATCGCGGAAGTGAGGCTGGAGCCGGCTCGTCCAGTCGCTCTGCCGTGCCGTCTTCCACTCCGCCGACTCCACCACGCCGGGCTCGGCCAGATGATAGAGCGCGACGTACTTGCGGTTGCCGCTCGTGCCGCGGAAGCGGCGAGCGCACAGGACGCCGGGCACCGCGGCCAGCGCCGGGATGTGCTCCTTGTCGTACCACTCGTTGAACTCGGCCTCCAGCTCCGGCGCGATGTTCATGGCATTGAGGAGCAGGCCGCCCGCGCTCGGGGGTGGGAGCTGGTCGCCGGGCAGGATCTGATCGCCCTCGAAGCGCATGAGTCGATCCACGCGCGCGGTGACGCGCTTCGACCACGGCGAGAGGTTTTCTCCGCCGATCGCCCGATAGGCCGCGCCCTGGAGCACGGCGACGCCCTCGAGGTCGTAGGTGGCCACGGACACGCGGGGATCGTCGGCGCCGAGCCAGCGCTCGCACAGGAGGAAGCCCGGCACGCGCTGCCGCTCGGGCAGGTGCTCCGTGTCGTACCAGTCGTGGAATTCGTCCTCGGCGACCTGCGCGATGCGCATGGCGGCGATCAGCGTGCCCTTGGCCATCGTCGTCTCCTCCCGGGCGTTCCTACTGCATCAGCCCCTTGTCGGTCATCCAGCGTTGGACGAGCTGGGCGATCTGGTCCGAGTTCTTGTCCATCATCATCATGTGGCCGTTGCCCTTGATCCCGAGCTTGGGCAGCTCCCACCAGTCGGCCACGCCACCGTCGGCGCGCAGGGCCTCGACGTAGCGCTGGGAGGCGGGCTGGAAGCGCTTCCACAGTTCGCTCTGGTCGATGAAGTCTCCCCACACCACCAGGTGGGGCACGCTCTTGAGCTTCCCCGCAATCAGCTCGGCCTTGGGCGTGCCCGTGGGCTCGATGGAGATGAGCGCCTTGACCTTGTCCGGCGCGGCGAGGGCGGCGTTGAATCCGAAGTTGCCGCCCTGACTGTGGGTGAGGATCACGCAGGGGCAGACCTTCTGCACGAGCTGGTTGTAGGCGGCCTGGATCTGCGCGTCGGTGGTTGCCCAACGGGGCACCGCCTGCTTCATGAACTGTTCGAAGGCATCCACGGGGAACAGCTGCCCGGGCAGGGCCACGCGCTCGCCGGGGTTGAGCCGGTAGCTGCCCACCGCGCCGATGCGAAAGTCCTCCCACGCCTGCTTCTTGGTGCGGAAGAGCGGCTCCGAGGTGAAGATTTCGGGATAGCGCGCCCACGAGGCACGGCCGCGCTCCACCGCATCCGAGACGTACACGTCGTGGCCCGCGCGCAGGAAGAAGAGCTGCCAGCCCGGCTTGCCGTCGGGCTTGGTCTCCCAGGTGACGCCGGTGAGGCCGCCGCCGTGCCAGAGGAGGAGGGGATAGCGGGCCTTGGGCTGGGCGAGCTTGGTATAGCCAACGTACATCTGCTCCACCTCGAAGTCGCCGTTGGGATCGACCTTGATCGGCGCCGATCCCGCCGTGAAAACGACGTCGCGGGTGGGCAGGCCGGTGAGGGAGACGGCGCGGCCGCCCACGTGGAAGCTGCCCACCTCGGCGACGGCGATCGTCTGTGCTTCGGCCGGATCAGCGCTCACGAGGGCGAGCATAGCAAGCCCAAGCGCCACGATGCGCATGGATGTCTCCTCCTAGCTGACGTCGAAGGACTACTACGCTGGCCGGTCTCTCCGTTGACTCAGCGTATGGCGGACAGCGGGGTCACGCCGAGCTCACTCGTGCACTCGTCGAACCATTGGAGCACCTCACGGTGGAGCGGGATGCCCTTGGCGCGTCGGGCCTCGAGCTCCTCGGCCTCGGACAGCCCCGGGTAGAGCACGCGCTCCTGTCCGGGGGCGGGCGACGCCGTGCGCAGCGTGCGGAGCATCTCGTCCATAGTGTCCTTGAAACGGTCGAGGTCAGTGAAGGCCGAGATGTTGTAGGCGGCGAACTGGTTCTTCGATCCGCTCGTGGGCGAGAGCATAGTGGGCAGCGCGCCGGACAGCGCGGTGGCCAGCACCTCGGCCATGAGGGCGAAGCCGTAGCCCTTGTGCGAGCCCTGCTCCCGCGTCCCCCCGAGTGGCGCCTGGAAGAAATCGTCCCGATCGAAGACGGGCTTCTCTTCCATGATCGGGCTGCCGTCCTTGTCGGTGACCCAGCCCGGGAGAAGCGGCGAACCCACGCGCATGGCGAGACGAATCTTGTTCCCCGCGATGGCCGAGGTGGCGGCGTCGAAGAGGAGCGGCGGCTCGTGCCTCGCGGGAGCCGCGATGGCAATGGGATTGGTGCCGAGGAGCGGCCGGGAGGCGAAGGTGGGCACCACGTGCAGGCCCGCCGCGGTGAAGCACACTCCGACCATGTCCTGCATCGCCGCCTGCATGGCGAAGTGGCCGATGGCCCCGAAGTGCCCGCTGTTGTGCACGGTGACCACGCCCACGCCCACCGCGCGCGCCTTCTCGATGGCCAGGCGCATGGCCTTGGGGCCGATCACGATTCCGAGGCGCTTTTCCGCGTCGATGACGGCGGTGCCCGACGACTCGCGCTCGATTCGCCAGCCGGGAAGGGGGTTGAGCTTGCCCGCCTTGTAGTCGCGCACGTAAGCGCGGAGCATGTTGGACACGCCATGTGTCTCCACGCCGCGGAGGTCCGTCATGGTCAGCACGTCGGCTCCCTCTGCCGCGTCGTCTCTGCTCACGCCGAGCTTCTCGAAGATCTCCGTCACCGTACGGCGCAGCGCCGCCTCCGAGACGTGCACCTGGTCCTTCTCGGGAACCTTGAAGCGCTCGAGGATCATGAGGTGTTCCTCCCGCGGGGATGGTAGCCGATTTCGTTCCCGTGGGCGAACGCGCCAGCGTCAGGGACGACCCCAGTTGATCGGCCCCGGGACTGCGTTGTACTCTCCCGCCCATCGGCCCGTCCCGCGTTCCCACCAGAAGCCACCAGGGAGGAACAGGCTATGACGTCGATCCCTCCGAGCCGTCGTGACGTGCTGAAGGGAGCCGCGGCCCTCGCCGCCGTTTCCGCCGTTCCGCACCGAGCCCGCGCTCAGGGAGGCGCCATGGCAGGTCGTGCGCGAATCGACAGCGTGCTCCGTCAGGCCACCGATGCTCGAGAGGTGCCGGGAGTGGTGGCCATGGCCGCGACGGACAAGGGCGTACTCTAGGAGGGCGCCTTCGGCGTGCGCGCGCTCGACAAGGCCCCCGCCATGACCATGGACAGCGTCTTTCGCATTGCCTCCATGACCAAGGCCATCACCTCGGTGGCCGCCATGCAGCTCGTGGAACAGGGCAAGCTCACCCTCGAGGACCCCGTGCCCAACATCGATCCCGCCCTCGGTTCTCCCAAGGTCCTCCAGGGCTTCGACGCCGCGGGCGCGCCGCAGCTCCGTCCGGCCAAGCGCCCCATCACCCTGCGCCACCTTCTCACGCATACCGCGGGCTTCAGCTACGAGATCTGGGACGAGAACACCGTGCGCTACGTCAAGGCCACGGGCACGCCGGCCACGGCCACGGGCAAGCTCGACGCGATCCGGATCCCGCTCATGTTCGATCCCGGAGACAAGTGGGAGTACGGCGTCAACATCGACTGGGTCGGCCGCCTCGTGGAGTCGATCAGCGGCCAGACCCTCGACGTGTACTTCAAGGAGAAGATCTTCACGCCGCTCGGGATGAAAGACAGCGGTTACGTCACCTCGGACGAACAGCGCGCGCGCCAGGCCATCGTGCACGTGCGGCAGGGGGACGGATCGCTCGTCCCGCAGCCGCTCGAGACACCGTTTAGGCCCGAGTTCTGGTCGGGGGGCGGGCCGCTCTATTCCACGGCCCAGGATTACCTCGTGTTCCTCCGGATGCTGCTGAACGGCGGACGCTGGAACGGCGCGCAGATCCTCAAGCCCGAGACGGTCGCCCTCATGGGCCGGAATCACACGGGGAACATTCCCTGCGGCGTGCTCAAGACCGC
>DATGCY010000224.1:0-10142 GCA_035311385.1 Candidatus Methylomirabilota bacterium | reverse complement strand
GGCCGCCCACAGCACGAGCACGAGCTCGGGATAGATGCCGCTCTTCATTCCGAAGCTGCCTCCCACCTCGCCCGTGATCACGCGCACGTCGCTCTGGGGAACGCGGAAGATCTGCTCGGCGAGGAGGGTGCGGAGCCCGTGCGGCGCCTGGATGCCCGTGTGGAGCGTGTAGCG
The DNA here is from genome assembly GCA_035311385.1 of Candidatus Methylomirabilota bacterium. Taxonomy (GTDB): domain Bacteria; phylum Methylomirabilota; class Methylomirabilia; order Rokubacteriales; family CSP1-6; genus AR37. The sequence continues at coordinate 9,968 of DATGCY010000224.1, read as the reverse complement.
CCCGCTGCGCCGGTCGTAGTCGCCCACCGCAGTGCGCGGCTCGATGGGCGCCGCGGCCACGCGGGTGACCACGAAGTCGAGGCGCGTCACATGGGCGGCCTGCTCGAAGGCCTTGGCCACCGCCTCGCGAGAGCCCGCCTCCCACACGAAAGCGATGTTGTCGGGCACCTCGTCCCACACCGCGGGCGCGCCGCGGCGCGTGGCCGCCGTCGCGCCCGCCACCGCGGGCACCGGCTCGTACTCCACCACTACGTGGGCGGCGCCATCCACGGCCTCCTCCGCCGTCTCCGCCACCACGAGCGCGATGGGATCGCCCACGTGCCGGGCGCGATCCTTCACGAGAGCGGGACGCGGCGTCTTGAAGGCCGGCGAGCCGTCGCGCTGCTTTCGCGAGCCGTCGGTGGGCAGGTTGCCCAGACCGTCCGCGGCCAGATCGGCACCCGTGAGCACGGCGATCACGCCCGGTGCTTTGAGGGCGGCGGAGGCGTCGATCCCTCGGATGCGCGCGTGCGCGTGCGTGGACCGCACCACCACCGCGTGGGCCTGGCGGGGCAGGCTCACGTCGTCACCGTATCGCCCGAGGCCCTGCACGAGATGCGGATCCTCCACGCGGCGCACCGACTGCCCCACCGCGAACTTCTCGACGGTGATGGGCTCGCTCATGACAGCCCCAGGGCGGAGCGCAGCTTCTCGCGGCGCAGCTGGCTTTCCGACCACGGCCGGCCGCCGATCACGCCGCCGTCCACCACGAGGGCGTGGCCATTGACGAAGGTCGACTCGTCGCTGGCCAGCCACAGGGCGGCGCGGGCGATGTCGTCGGGAACTCCGGGTCTCTTGATCGGCTGAAAGTTCTCCAGGACACCTTTCATCATGGGAATGATCTCGTCCGCCTTTTCGAGGGAGAGCCCCATCGACTTGCCGAAGATCGGTGTGGCGATGGCGCCTGGGCAGATGCAGTTGACCCGCACACCGTGCTCGCCCAGCTCCATGGCGACCGAGTGCGTGAGGTGGATGACGGCGGCTTTGGCCGCGCTGTAGATGTGTGGCCCCAGCCCCGTGCGGAGCCCTGCCACGCTGGCCGTGCTGATGATGGAGCCGGCGCCTTGCTTCTTCATCACGGGCGCGGCGTGCTTCATGCCGAGGAACACCCCGCGAAGGAGCACGCCGATGGTGGCGTCGAAGCCGTCGGCCGAGACGTCCTCGATCTTGCCTCCCACGCCGCCGTAACCCGCGTTGTTGAAGATGCAGTCGAGCCTCCCAAAACGACGACACGTCTCGTCCACCGCGGCCTTCACGTGGGCTTCCTGGCTCACGTCCGTGTGCACGTAGGCGGCGCGCGCGCTGAGCTCATCCGCGAGCCGCTTGCCGCGATCGTCCTGGATGTCGGCCACCATCACGGAGGCGCCTTCCTCGACGAAAAGGCGCACCGTCGCCTCGCCGATGCCGCTCGAGCCGCCCGTGATCAGCGCCACCTTGCCCTTGAGCCGGGTCATGCCGTCCTCCGTGCTAGGCGAGCCCCATGGCGCTCGCCACGGTCTCGAGATGGTGCGACGGGTCGCCGAAGTCGAGGGCGGCGGCCACGATGCGCTTGTGAAAGAGATGGAGCGAGTGCTCCTCGCAGAAGCTGATGGCGCCCAGGAGCTGGTGCCCTTTGCGCGCGACGGCTTGCGCGGTACGCCCCGCGTAGGCCTTGGCCATGGCGACCTCAGCGCTGGCATCTCGGCCCGCGTCGATCCACGAGGCCGCCCGATAGGCGAGGCCGCGCGCCGTCTCGACATCTCTCAGGAGATCCGCGCAAGCATGCTGAATGGCCTGGAACGATCCGAGCGGGCGCCCGAACTGCTTGCGCCCTTTCGCGTGCTCCACGGCGATGTCGAGGATCCGCTGGGCGCAGCCCACCATCTCCGCGGCGCGCGCGAGGGCACCCGCCTGGAGCGCGGGGCGCAGCATCTCCCAACCGCGTCCCGGCGCGCCGAGCGTGTCCTCCCCCCGCAGCACCACGTCCGCGAAGCTCACCTCACAGGGCCGGTCGCCTGCCATGGCCTCCATGGGGAGCACGGTGATGCCCGGCCGGCGCGCCTCGAGCAGGAAGAGGTTCAGGCCGGAACCCCCGCGCGTGGCCACGATCAGCTCGTCGGCGACGTGCGCATCGTTTACGAAGAGCTTGCGGCCGGTGACCCGGCCGCCCGGCTCACCCGGGAGCGTGATCGACTTATCGTCGATCGACGCGCTTTCCTCGGCGAGCGCGAGCGCGCCGATGCGGTCGCCGCGGGCCAGGGCGGGCAAGTGCCCCTCGCGCTGCGCAGCGCTGCCGGCAGTGGCGATGAGCGTGGCGGCCACCACCGCGCTCTGCGTGTACGGGCTCGGAAAGCACGCGCGTCCCATCTCCTCGAGGAGGAGGGCCACGTCGATCATGGAGCCGCCGCTGCCTCCATATTCCGCGGGAACGAGGAGGCCGGGCCATCCCAGCACGGAGATCTCCTTCCAGAGCTCCTCGGAGAAGCCGCGCTCGCTCGCCACGCTCTCCGCCATGACGGCGGGTGGGCACTGGCGACGAAGAAAGTCGCGCGCGGTGCTGACGAGGAGCTGCTGGTCGGGTGTGAGGTGGAGATCCATGCTCGTTAGTTCCCCCTCACCATCTCAGCCCTCGCCTTCCCCGTTCGAGGCAAGCGCCTCGGCCCGAACGGCGGCCCTCATGCGCGGGCCTCGGCGGGCAGACCGAGGCCGCGGGTGGCCACGGTGGAGCGGAGGATCTCCGACGTGCCGCCCGCGATGGTCTGGCCGAGACTCGTCTGATAGAGGTGCTGGATGGAGCCGCCGAGCTTCGCCCAGCGCGACTCGGCGGTGAGCGGCGCGTAGAGCCCCAGCATCTCCATGCCGAGCGCGGCCACCGCCTGCCCCGTCTCGTCGGCCATCACCTTCACGAGCGCCGTCTCGTAGGGCGTGGGCAGCTCCTCGCGAATCATCCACGCGATCCGGTAGAAGAGCAGCCGCACTGCCTCCACGTCGGTGGCGAGCGTGGCCAGCCGCCGCCGCACGCCGGGATCGCGCGCAAGCAGCGCACCGCCGCGCTCGGTCACGTTCGCGTACTCGACCAGCTCCCGGAGCACGCGTCGAAGCATGGGTGCCTTGTAAAAGCGTCCCCAGAAGCGATCCGTGTCGAGCCCGCGGAGAAGCTGGGTGAAGCCCTCGCCCTCTTTACCGAGGAGGTAGGCGGCGGGCACGCGCACCTCGTCGAGGAACACCTCGTGGTGGTACACCTCACCGGTGAGGCTCCGGATCGGCCGGATGTCGAGGCCCAAGGAGCTGTTGTCGACCACGAACATGCTGAGACCCTGATGCCGGCGCGCGGAGGCGTCGGTACGGGCGAGCACGAGGCCGTAGTCCGCGATGCCCGCGTGGCTGCTCCAGATCTTGTGGCCGCGCAGCACGTACTCGTCGCCGCGCCGGGCCGCTTCCGTCTTGAGGGAGAGCAGATCGGAGCCGGACTCGGGCTCGCTGAATCCCTGCCAGAAGGTTACCTCGCCGCGACCGATACGCGGCAGCACCTCGCGGCGGAGCGTCTCCGAGCCGTAGCGGATGATGCCCTCCGCCGTCTGCTGGCATCCCGCGAGGGGACCGAAAGGCGCGCCCACCGCGGCCAGCTCCTCGAAGAGCACGAGGGTATACATGAGCGAGCGTTCCTGCCCTCCGAAGGCGCGCGGCCACGTCATGGCCAGCCAGCCGCGCTCGGCCAGCGCGCTCAGGAAGGCGCGGGAGTGAGCGCCCGAGCCGTACCCTGCATCCATGCCGTCCACGGGGAAGCGCTCGGGCGGGTGCGCGCGCAGGAATCCGCGAACCTCTTCGGCGAAGGCCTGCTCGTCCGGGCTGAACTCGAAGTCCATGGGGAGCGGGCGTCAGGATAGCGCGTCTATCCGCAGACCACTAGCCCCGCCAATCCTCCCTATCCCTCAAAGTGGGAGAGGGCCGCCGTTCGAGCCGAGGCGCTCGCCTCGAGCGGGGAGGCGAGGGCTGAGATGGTGAGGGTGCCCCGCTGCATCCCAAGAAGATCCACGCTACCCTGTGGGAGCCCAGCTACCACACCCGATCCCTGGAGGATTCCCCGATGACGCTCGCCGACGCAGCGGTTCAGCGCTTCCTCTCTACCAAGGAGATCGTCCTCCTCGCCACCGTGCAGCCCGACGGCGCTCCCCTGGCCATGCCCATGTGGTTCGTCCACGATCCGGCCACGCTGGCCATGCTCAGCGAGGCGGGAACCCAGAAGGTGCGCAACCTGCGCCGCGACGGCCGCGTGTGCGTGGTCGGCGAGGCGAGCGGAGGCGGCCAGGAGATCCGCGGCGTCACCGTGATGGGCCGCGCGACCTTCCTCGACGACGGCGCGGAGCGACGGGCCCTCGTCGACCGCTTCCACGCGAAGTATCCCGACCTCTCGAAGTTCTGGGGCGGCCGCGCCATGCCGCCCAACCGCGTGATGTTCCGGATCACGCCGGAGCGGGTGAAGAGCTGGGGCCTCCGCTAGCCGCTCAGCGCGAGAGCAGGACCACGCCCGCCACGATCAGCACCGCGCCCGTGACCACGCGCCAGCCAATCTTCTCGGCGTGGCTCGGAAAGAGGTAGGCGAGGAGGAGCACGAAGAGCGGCGCGGTGCCCGCGAGGGGCGTGACGATGCTCACGTCGCCGAAGCCGAGCGCGGCGAGCACGAGGAACACGCCGCTGTTCTCGAAGACGCCGCCCAGGGCGAAGTAGGCGAGGCTCTTCCGGTCGCAGCGCAGCGAGCCCTGATTGCCCGTGGCGGCCACGAAGGCGGTGGAGGCGATCAGCGCCGCCGTGATGTTGATGGCGGAATCGAAGAGGGGACCCGCGTGCCCGAGGCCTAGCTTGCGCACCACGGCCACGGTGCCGAAGCAGGATGCGGCGAGCAAGGGATAGCCGAGGTGGCGCACGTGAAAGCCCACGTACTTGCCGGACAGCGAGAGGAGAATGGTCCCGAGCACGATCACGAGGGTACCCACCACGATGGGCGGGGTGACGCGCTCGCCCAGGAGGAGGATGGCGAGCCCGCTCGCGATGAGCGGGGAGAGGTTGTTCACGGCCGCGGCCACGGAGGCGCCCACCTTGTGGATGGCGAGCACGCGGAAGAGGCGGCCCCCCGCCGTGCCGACCACGCCGGAGAAGATGAAGTAGGGCACGGCGCGCCAGTTGTAGTCCTGGTACGGCACGACGAGGAGCACGATGGACCAGAGCCCGATCACCCCGACGGCGATGTTGATCCAGAAGCCCGCGTAGAAGTTGGAGCGGCGGAGGCCGCGCTGGATGAACGTGGTGGCCACCGCCGAGCAGAGCGCGCTCGACAGCGCCATCGCCTGCGGGGCGCCGACCACGGGTCGGGCTCAGCCCACCTCGGCGCGGATGCGATCGTGGAGCTTCGCGAGCTCGGCGGCCATGGCGTCGACGGAGCGCGCGCCCGCCTGGAAGATGGCGGTGGCGTTGAGGGTGACCCAGCCGAAGCCCATGCTCTTGAGGGCGGCGACGCGGGCGAGCACGGCGTCGTGGCTCGCGTAGAAGGTCTTGCCCGCGGCGTCGCGCGGGGGCGGGGCCACCATGCTCTGGAGCCCGATGGCCGCGGGATCACGCCCTGCCTCCTCGGCGTGACGGCGGATGCTCGCGATGGCCGCGCGCGCGCCGTCGGCATCCTCCACGCGGCTGGCCAGCCAGCCGTCGCCGAGGCGTCCCACGCGACGATAGGCCGCCTCGGAATTGCCGCCGACCCAGATGGGCAGGCGGGCGCCCTGGGGCGGCTTCGGCTCCATGCTCATGGCCACCGTCGGATAGTGCGCGCTGTCGAAGCTCACCTCCGCGTCGCACCAGTAGGCGCGCAGGAGCCGGATGGCCTCGTCCATGCGCGTGCCTCGCGTATGGAAGTCCTCGCCGAGTGCCTCGTACTCCGACTCCTGCCAGCCCACACCCACGCCCAGGCGCACGCGGCCGCCGGAGAGCGTGTCGAGCGTGCTCACCTGCTTGGCCACGAGCGCGGGCTGACGCTGCGGCAGCACGAGCACCTCGGTGCCGAGGGTGACCCGCGTGGTGACGGCGGCGAGGTAGCCCAGAGCCATGAAGGCTTCGAGGATTGGCATGGCGGGGTTATAGGGGCCCTTGGGGCGGCCCTCGATGGGAATGCCCATGACCACGTGATCGAAGATGTCGATGTGGTCGTAGCCGATGCGCTCGATGGCGCGTGCGATGCGCTGGACGGCCTCCGGTCCCTCGCGATAGGAAACGCTCGGAAACTCCACAGCCAGCTTCATGTCGCTCTCCTCGAATTCAATGGATCCCCTCGCCCCCGGAGGGGGAGAGGGCAGGGTGAGGGGGTGGCGAGACAGCGAGACGGGACCTCACGAGTGATGCAGCTTAGTCCGGTGGGCAGGAGGAATCAAGGACGGCTATAGTACGGCGGCAGGAGGATCCACGCTGATGGAGACAGACTTCACCGATCTGCGCCGTCCCCGGCAGGCAAGTACCGTCGCCGTGGGCGCCTTCGCCCTCGGCGCCCTCGCCGTCGGCGCGCTCGCCATCGGCGCCCTCACCATCGGGCGCCTCACCGTGCGCCGGCTGCGCGTGCGCCGCTCGCACCTGCGCGCTGTTCGCATCGACGATCTCGACGTGGGCACGCTCCGCGTCGAGTCGCTCCACACGCCGGAGCGGAGCGAAGCGGCGGCTCCGTCTCCGTAGCCGATCGCCGTCGCGCCCGCCCACACCACGCCCGTCCCACGAGGTGAGCCGTGAAGGAATGGATGCGCCCCCGGGGGCATGAGATCGCCGTGCTGTTCAGCCGGCGAAGCCGCGACGCCTACGTCGCCCTCGCCGAGGACACCGGCGAGACCTACACCTTCACGGACGCGTGGGATCGCCCGCGCACCTGGATCAAGGGCGAGCACGCCTACCTCGCCCCGAACGCGGCGAGCGTGCTGCTCGCCCGCTGCAACCTCAAGCACGACGTGATCGAGGAGGCCGATCTCACCGCGGATCGCCTCGCCGGCTATCGCGCCCTCCTCGTGCCCAACGCCGCCTACCTGAGCGAGGCGACGATCGAGCGAATCGAGCGCTGGCTTGGCGGCGATCGCCGGCTCGTGGTGACGGGGAAGACGAATCTCCCATCCCGACTGATCGGGCTCAGTTCCTCCGCTCCCTTGCCCGTGAGCGGCTACTCAGGCTGGCGCTGGCTACCGGGCTCACCCTTCGCCGGCGAGGCGTGGCAGCCGCTCTACGTGAGCGGCTACGCCGGGCACGCCGCGCAGCGGGTCGAGCCGGCGCCGGGCAGCCGGGTGCTGGCCGAGCTGGTCGAGCTCACCGGCGATCTGACGGATGCCCGCACGGCCACGGTGACGCCGCGCGGCCCCGCCATCGTGTTGACGGAGCGGACGGCATACGTGGCGAACCAGGTGCTGGAGCTCATCGGCGGGATGCTCCAGGCCCATCTGAACGTGGAAGCGGTGCGCCACTGGGCCAATCCCACACACTGGGGCGACACCCTGCTCTTCTTCCTGCGCCGGCTCCTCCTCGAGATCGGGCTGGGTCCGCTGTGGCAGACGCGCCTTCGATCGTTCGGGGCCTACGATGGCGTCCTCTCCTTCCGTCACGACGTGCACGGCATGCTCGACTTCACCTTCCTCGACTATCAGATCGAGAACCTCATTCCCGCCACCTACGACATCGAGGACCCCGCTTTCTCCACCAACATCAGCGAGGCCATGGCGAAGGAGTGGGTGGCGCGGACGAGCCGCCACGGCTTCATCGAGTCCGCGCTCCACAACGACAGCTCCATCGGCGATCCGCCCACGGCCATCCACGGTCGCGGCCTCTACGAGCACGTGCGGAACGCCGAGCGCAACCTGGGCTTCCCCGTCGACACGTGCGGGCGACACGCGGGCGGGCACATGCATCCCGAGACGATCGACGCCATGGACTATCTCTACGCCCGTGACGAGCGCATCCTCGGACTCTGCACGTTCTGCTACTACCACATGGTCGAGTACGGGGTGCGCGACCCGCAGGTCATGTCGGGCATCAGCGGACGGGTGCTGACCTATGTCACCGATGCGCGCCGCACCATTGCCACCCCGGGGATCTGGTTCCCCTTCCACCCCGTGGTCACCACCTCGGCGGAGTGGCGGCCCCTCCGTGGCTGGGACCGCACCCACGAGTTCGACGCGGCGCCGGAGCTGGTGGAGACGGTCTACGGCGGCCACAGCGCTCGCATCAGCGGCGTGGACGATCATCTGGAAAACGGCGTCTACAGCTTCCAGTACCATCCGGAGCTGGCCCGGGATCCCTCCCTCAACAACGGCCGGGGCACCCTCGACTACGTCCGCTACGCCATCAATCTGGCCGAGCGGAGCCGGTTCTGGATCGCCTCCCAGCGCGATCTCTATCAGCGCATGGCGGACTACGAAGCGCTCGTCTTCCAACTGCGCGACGGCGGCCGCGAAGTGACGGTGGAGAATCCGACCGACCGCCGGATCGAGGGCATGGTGGTGGAGCAGCGGCTTCCCTTCGGAAGCGTGTGGCACGGCGCCGAGGAGCTGATCCACGTCGCGAACGGAGCCTTCGTCACCCTGCCCCTCCTCGCGCCCGGCGCCAACGTCACCCTGCGCTTCACGCCGGACACCGTGGAGGCGCCGATCATCCGTCAGCCCAGCACCAAGGGTTTGATCGTGCTCGATGCGCGCCATCTGCCGACGGCCCGCGAGACGCGGATCGTGGTCAGCGTGTGTCGCGCCCAGCCGCTTTCCGTCGAGGGCGTGGACCCGGACGGCGTCTACCGAGTGGAGATCGAGGGCGAGCCGCCACGGCACTTGATCCCGCGCGTGGTGCGGACCATCCAGGCCCTGCTGAGCAAGCGCTCGGACGCCGCCGTCGCCTCGGGGCTGCGCGCCCAGACACCCGGCACCACGCGCTTCCTCGATCTCTGGATCGTGGGCGAGCAGGACCGCTTCGTGGAGCGGACGATCCGCATCGCGCGCGTCTCTCCGGCGGAGACGGCGGCGGCGAAGATGGCGATTCGCGCAGCCATTCCGCCCCGCACCGGACGCGTGATCTGAGCTACTCGGCCAGCGGCGGACGCACAAACCAGACGACGCCGAGGGCCGCGAACACCGCGAGTCCTACGTACCAGGCATAGCGCCCGGCGTCGGCCTGAAAGTGATCACCCTTCGCAATCACGGATAGGCCCGTCACGTACAAGATCTCGCAGGCGCCGTTGCCGGTGTCGCTGCGGGTGAGGCTGGTGCGTCGGGTGAAGATCTCCTGCCCATCCTTCGTCACCGTGTAGTCGACGAGGAAGCCGGTGAGGCGGATCTGGTCCCCCACGTGGATGGCGCGGATCTGGCGGTCAATGGCTGCGGTGGCCGGAATGAGGTGGTTGTTCGACGCCTTCTCGGGATTGAAGGGCGGCGTGAAGTTCCTCGACCAGCTGAAGGAGCAGGTGAACTCGCCGCTGGTGAACGTGACTTTCCGGTACGCTCCGCTCGTGACCGCGTCGCCCCAGACCACACAGACATCCTTGATGTTGCCGGGGTCGACCTTGTGGCCGAGGTTGAAGAAGGCATCGCCGCGATGCTGGGACACGACCAGCCCCGAGATGTCGTAGGTCGCCCGCGGCGTGATGGCGTAGGTATAGCCCTTGATCACGATAGCGAAGGGCCGGCCGTCGCTCGCCTCCTGGAGCGGCTCCGTCTCCCTGATCGCGGACCCGATGCGGGAGGGATCGGGCAGGGCGACCTCGCGCAGCGACAGGTAGACGGCACCTGCCACGCACACGAGGAGGGCCACGGCCAGGTAGTGTTGCAGCGCTCTCACTACTCCGATTCTCGGCCGCCGCTTCCGGGACCCGGGAGCTTTTTCGCGCCCCGTTCCCGGGGCCACCGCTACGGTGTAGCGCTCCCCTCGCCGCCCAGATAGGCGACCTTGAT